>DATGFZ010000267.1:0-9805 GCA_035308805.1 Puia sp.
GATTATTAATATAATTTTTTAGAAATTCCAGCGAAGCATGGGTGAGAATCGATTTTCTTTTTGGATTTGTCTTTACTGCTTTTGCCATGTATTTATTATTAAAACTTCAAAAATAATCAAATCCTGAAAACAACCATTAATAAAGCTGAAAGCATCATTAAACCATCAAGCACGAAATAATACAGGTAATCTGAAAATTCTCTTTTGGCATAATTGTATAACGCCGCAACGAACATTCCCGGAATCAATAATGTCGCCACCAAAACCCATGAATAGTTATACCAATAAAGTCGAATGGTTGTTGCAACAAATAAAATTAGTGAAACCGCAAACAAATTATTTATTCCCCTTTCATTTAAAAAAGTTATCATGCTGTGAATATTTTCACGCCTGTCATCTTCCCTGTCGCGATAATCAAACAAAATACAAATTGAATAAATGAGAAAAAAGCGACTCAGGATAAAATAAATAAAATCGCTTCTCCACATGACGTTTGATACAATCACCGGTAAAATCGTTGTTACGTAAGTCCACACAAAAGCAAGAAAAAGTGTTTTGCCTATAGCAATTTTCTTCAAGTCTCTGAATAAAGTTTGAGGCAATTTCGGAGCCGAATACAAAAACGTAACAAATGCGCCAAAAGATATAGCGATCCAATGATCTCTTAACAAATAAAAATAAAACAGCGAACCGGCAAGCCCGGTAAAATAAAATATTATGTGCAATGTCTTATGCCGGAAGGTCCAAAAAATTCGTGTTGAAGGAGTAAGAGAAAATGAGGAAAGATACCAGTGGAAATTATAACTGCAGACAGTGGAGAAAAAAATAAAAAGGAGGAGATCGAATGAAACATGAATATTGCCAAACAAATGGATCGTCTGGTACGTCATGACCACCGCGCACAAGGCAATGTATAAACTGCTGAAAAGAAAAAAATCGAATACTTTTTTAAACACGCGCCATAAATTGTGTGCAATTTATTGATAAAGCGCAACAATGGTGGGGCTGGTGACCGTATCGCTCACATTACCGGCTCTGTCGGTAACAACAAACTTCATAATCAACGAATCATTTCTCAGCGTTTCTTGGTGTACTTTATTGTTAGAAAGTGTGAAAAGAAACTCTCCGGTCTGATAATTAGGGAAGTCAGGAATAGAGTCCTGAATGGTGGCATCCACGGTCATCCCGTTTGGAGGAGGTAATATATTTTTAGAAATAACAACGGCCGTAAAAGTCGCGCCGCCAAGATCGCCTTGTTTGTCAGAAAATTTTAGCGTTGCGTTAAAATCTCCTCCCAAAGGAACAAGTGTAGTAATAGATTCAATGCTTATTTGCGGTTTGGTCGTCAATCCTTTTCCACAGGAAGCCAAGAAAACTATACCCAAAACAGAGAGAAAAACCAAAAACTTCATGTTGCTGATTTAGTATGTACGAAACTACGAGATTTTTTAGGAAAAGGTTTACTATTGCATGTTTTTTTGCAATTCATTAAAGAACCTTTTATTACATTTTATAGCTTGTTTCCATTCAATGAAAATAGCATCTTTCTAACACAAGAAAATAATTTTGAAGAAACCGCATTGCGAATTTTTCGCAATCAGTTTGCGAATAATCCAGTTTACAAAAAATATATTGAGGAACTTCATCTGGATTGGCGTCAGATCAGTTCCCTTAGCCAGGTGCCTTTTATACCGGTTAACTTTTTCAAAACCCAAAAAATAAAAACTACAGATTTTAAAGAAAGCATGTTCTTTGAGAGCAGCGGCACAACCAAAACAAATAACAGTCGCCATTTTATAAATGATATTTCATTGTACAAGCAAAGTTTTGTTGAAGGGTTTGAAAAATTCTATGGTGAACCGGAACATTGGTGTGTTATCGGATTATTGCCTTCTTATCTTGAAAGAAAAAATTCATCGCTTGTTTTTATGGTTGATGCATTGATTAAGATGAGTCGGCACCCCAAAAGCAATTTTTATTTGCACGACTTTGAGCAATTATCCATTGCATTAAAGGAGCTGGAAAAAGCAAAGCAAAAAACGTTACTGATCGGAGTTACTTATGCACTCCTTGATTTTGCTGAAAAATATCCAATGTCTTTAAACCATACTGTTGTTATGGAAACCGGCGGGATGAAAGGAAAACGAAAAGAAATTACCAGGAAAGAGGTGCATGATTTTTTAAAAAAACAATTTGAATTATCGGCAGTACATTCCGAATATGGAATGACAGAATTATTATCGCAGGCATATTCAAAAAATAATGGCATTTTTGAATGCCCGCCGTGGATGAAAGTCTTAGTCAGAAATGAAGACGATCCATTTGATATTGCTTATACAGGACCAGGTATAGTTAACATTATAGATCTTGCCAATATTTATTCCTGTTCGTTTATTGCAAGCGATGATGCCGGAAGAGTTTTTGAAAATGGAAATTTTGAAATATCCGGTAGAATTGATGGCAGCGATCTGCGGGGTTGCAATTTGCTAGTAGTCTAATGGAATCATTCCTGTGCAATCAATCGTGCATTTTTTTCCCGAACTTTCAAAGGCAAGTTCGATCATTCTTATCGTATTGAACGCTTGTTCCGGTTTAACTTTTAACTCCGATCCGTTCCGTATTGTTTCATATAGGTCCAAATAATAAAAACCATAATTTCCCGGCAAAGAGGGGTATCTTATTCTTACTTCTTTGCCGTCAATCAAAGTATGCAGTATTCCCCAATTTTCTTCAGACTCCTCACCCCATTTAGGAATGTTGGGCATCACTCCAGCCTTCAATAAAGCTTCCTGGGGGTCTTCGCCAGATTTTATATAGGAACCTATTGTACCATGCACCATAAATCGCGGTCCGGGCTCACGGACAAGCATACCCGATTCAAGAATTATTTTTGTAAAGCCGTAATCCAGGCGAATATCAAAATAATCATCAACTATTGAATGGGGACGTTGCTTTCTAATATCTGCAGTTATGCTCTTCGGAATTCCAAATAGAACCAACGCCTGATCAATTAAATGCGATCCAAGGTCAAATAATATTCCGCTGCCGGGTTTGTCCTTTTCACGCCATGCATTTGGCTTGGACTCCGCACGATAACGATCATAATGGGCTTCAAATTCCACAATTTCACCAAGCAAATTTTCCTGTAAGATCTTTTTTATCGTTAAGAAATCATTTACGTACCGTCTGTTATGAAAAATGCTCAAAACGTTATCGCCTTTTTTTGCGAGATTGATCAAAGTCATTGCATCTTGGCTTGAATTCGTAAAAGGTTTTTCAACTACGACGTGCTTGTTTGCCAAAAGCGATTTTTGAGCGTATTCCAGGTGGGTATCATTAGGAGTAGTGATGACAATCAGATCGATTTCGGGATCTTCGACCAGCTCATCTATACTTCTTACAACTTTAACATAAGGGTATCTTTTTTTTGAATCGTCATTGTTTCTTTCCAGCACACTTACCAAACGGTATTCATTCAAAGTAGATAAGAATGGGGCATGCATAACCTGGGCTGCTATTCCATAACCAACCAGTCCTACACTAAGTGCTTTGTTCACTGATTTTATTTTTTACAAGAAAATTGATTTTGAAAACACAGAATAAATTTAGGAAGAAGAAGAATAGGAATCATAAAAAAGACCCCCTGTAGAAACAGAGGGTCATCTAACGATTGCTTGCCATATGAAAATCTTCAATATTTGCGGAATTTTAAAATTTAAATATATTACTAATAAATATGATATTACGATTACAATACAAATTTACAAAAAAACTAATAAAAATGAACTAATTAAAGACGAATTAATAAATATTTTGCAAAATATATTATATATAAATATTCGTAATATTAAAATGTGTTCAATCGTACTCCTTATATTCTTTTAAGGCCTTTTCCAGGCAATCCATCGCTTTATTTATTGCCTCAACATTAAGTACATAAGCAAGCCGGACTTCATTATTTCCCAAATTCTTAGTGCTATAAAAACCACTCGCCGGGGCCAACATTACCGTTTGATGGTTGTATGAAAAACTCTCCAAGAGCCACTGACAAAATTTATCAGCGTTCCCAACCGGAAGACTTGCCATCGCATAAAAAGCCCCCCCAGGACTGGGGCAAAAAACACCCTGCATCGCATTAAGCCGGCCGACCAGTACATTTCTGCGTTTACAATATTCCTCTTTTGTCGCATCAAAATAATTATCCGGTAAATCAACTGCCGCTTCGCCCAATATTTGCGCAAAAGATGGAGGGCTCAATCTTGCCTGCGCAAATTTTAAGACTGTTTCCAATATATCTTTGTTACGGGTGACCAGCGCACCTATCCTTGCCCCACAAGCACTGTATCTTTTTGAAATGGTATCCATCAATACAACGCTGTCTTCAATACCTTTCAAATTCATCGCGCTAAAATGTTTTCCTCCATAGCAAAACTCACGGTAAGCCTCATCTGAAAAAAGATAAAGGTTGTGTTTCTGAACAATATTTCTTAAAAGCTGCATCTCTTCCTCACTGTACAGGTATCCGGTCGGATTATTGGGATTGCATATGAGAATGGCCTTGGTTTTTGATGTGATTGCCCTTTCAAATTGTTCCATGGAGGGAAGCGCGAACCCGCTTTCAATGAAAGAAGTAACCGGCTTTATCGAGACCCCTGCAGCAACAGCAAATCCATTGTAGTTTGCGTAAAATGGTTCGGGTATGATCACCTCATCCCCCGGATCCAGACAACTCATAAAACCAAACATGATCGCTTCTGATCCTCCTGTGGTAACGATGATATTTGTGTAATCGATCTCAATCTCATTTTTCTGATAATATTGAACCAATTTTCTCCGGTAACTTTCATTTCCCGCACTATGACTATATTCAAGCACTTTAAAATCAGAATGACGAACTGCATCAAGAATCTGATGTGGAGTTTCAATATCAGGTTGCCCAATATTCAAATGATATACGGTAATTCCTTTTCTCTTTGCAGCCTCTGCATAAGGAACCAATTTTCTAATCGGAGATTGAGGCATCAAACCTCCCCGTTTACTGATGTTAAGCATGACACAAAAATAAGCCGCAGACCGATACAGAATAAAAAATAGCACCCCTAAAATGAAAATCCCCATCACCTAGGTGACGGGGATTGGGATTAATTAGAGTTATTATAATTAGCTGCCTGACTTTGTTGTCGATGGTTTGTACTTGGCATAATCTTCGGGACTTAAGACTTCTCCAGTAATTGTCAACTGAACCGGAGTGGCAACTCCTGCAAATTTCACAGTAATCGTTTTATTAAATTGCCCTATTACGGGAGCAGAAAAACCGGCGACGATTTTATCAGTTTTGCCTTTGGCAATTGCTCCTTCCGGTTTTACGGGAGTAGTACATCCGCATGATGCAACTGCAGTTTCGATAATAACCGGCGCATCGCTTATGTTGGTAAATACAAAATTATGGTTAACTGTTACATGCTGCTGGATTTTGCCAAAATTGTAAGTTTTTTCCTGAAATTTTACAACGCTGTCAGCTGTAGTATGCTGAGCAAAACCAATAGAAGCAATAGCTACTGCGGTTACGAATAAAAAAAACTTTTTCATGAAATTTAGTTTGTTTGTTTTAATGTTTGAATAGATGAATTTTCAGGCGCCGAAACTGTTGCTGTCTTATACACTTCGCCGCTTATCGTAATTATTTTATTTTTTTTGTCCCCGTAAAAAACAGTCACGTTTTTTACAAATCTTCCCTCTGCGTGGGCATTGTATCCTACTTTGATTTGAGAAGTAGCTCCCGGAGCAATAGGGTCTTTTGTCCATTCGGGTGTGGTACATCCGCAGGAAGCCTGTACATTCTCCAGTCGTAATGCCTCAGAACCTGTGTTCACAATTTCGAATACATAAGTTACCGGCCGACCTTGCGGAATCTTACCGAAATCGTGTGTTATTTCTTTTAGCTGAAGGACATCAGCTTTTGCATCAGGTGTAGCATTGACGGTAGTTTGAGCCTTGCAGATAAAAGCGGTCACCAAAAGAAAAAATGATAATAATGCTTGTTTCATTCGGGATTAATTTATCCGATAAAATTACATAGTAAACGCAATTTTTGCTAATAAATTATCATAAATCATTTTTCACAGTTTAGACTTAATTTCCCATATAACCCTAAATTTGTTAAATGGTTGAGAAAATTCATTCTGCCGAACTTGCCGAATTGGAAAAACTTTCCTTTGATAGGTTCAGGCAGGAAATTTTAAAGGATTATCGAGTCGTCTGCGAAAGCCGGGAAGCAAGCCTTTTAGGTCGAAAAGAGGTCCTCACGGGCAAAGCCAAGTTTGGGATTTTTGGGGATGGAAAGGAAGTACCCCAGGTTGCCATGGCTAAATTCTTTAAAAACGGCGACTTTTATGCGGGATATTACCGTGATCAAACATTTGCATTTGCCACAGGCGCAGCTACTATAGAAGAATTTTTCTCTCAATTGTATGCAGACCCGGACGTCAACCACGATCCCCACAGTTCAGGCAGGCAAATGAATTCCCATTTTGCAACTTCAATCATTAATGAAGAGGGGGAATTTCTTGACCTGGCAAATAAAAAAAATCTGACTGCGGGTCTGGCGCCAACAGCTGCACAGATGCCAAAAGCATTGGGTTTGGCACTTGCTTCAAAATCTTTCAGGAATATAGATGTGCTGAGACAATTCCCTCAATTATCAGACAACGGCAATGAGGTTTGCTTTTGCACAATCGGCGACGCGTCAACAAGTGAAGGCCACTTTTGGGAGACACTGAATGCTGCCGGCGTGCTACAGGTTCCGCTTGCCGTCTTTGTTTGGGATGACGGCTATGGTATTTCCGTTCCAAAAAAACTACAGACCGTAAAGAATTCCATTTCGGAAGCGATGAAAGGTTTACAAATAAAAGATGGAACCAACGGAATTGATATTTATAAAGTCAGGGGTTGGGATTATGCCAGCATGTGTGAAGTATTTGAACCTGCAATTCAAAAAATAAGAGATACCCATATTCCGGCCCTTTTCCATGTTGAAGAAGTTACCCAACCTCAGGGTCACTCTACTTCGGGCAGTCATGAACGATACAAATCTCCGGAAAGACTTGAATGGGAACGAGAATGGGATGGAATTAAAAAAATGAGAGAATGGATTTTGGATAACGCGCTGGCCAGTGAAGAGGAACTCGAAGATATTGAAGCACAATCAAAAGAGCTTATACGAAAGAATAAAAATGACGCCTGGGAAAAATATTATTATCCGATACGTCTGCAATCTGCACAAGCTATTGATTTGATAAATTCACTTGTCAACAATATACCATCTTCTCATGATGCCTTTGAAAAAATTATTTCAGAATTAAATTCGAACCGAGAGCCCAATCGTCGTGATATATTGCAGGCTCTTCATCAGGCTTTGTTATTGTCAGCAGATAATTCTGCAATCGAACCGATTAAAAATTACTATCGCCAATTGCTTGAAGAAAATAATAAATTATACAACACGCATCTGTATCACGAAGGTCCGAAGAGCCCTGTAAATGTCGAAGAAATAAAGCCGGAGTTTACTGATGATTCCCCGGTAATCAACGGTTATGAAATATTGAATAATTATTTTGATGAGTTATTCACGCAGAATCCAAAAGTTATCGCTTTTGGGGAAGATTTGGGGAGAATTGGTGATGTCAATCAAGGATTCGCAGGGTTGCAGCAAAAATTTGGGGCTGACAGAATTTTCGATACGGGTATTCGTGAATTAACCATTATGGGCCAAGGCATCGGCATGGCAATTCGCGGATTGAGGCCGATTGCCGAAATTCAATATATCGATTATTTACTGTATGCTTTACAACCACTCAGTGATGACCTGGCAACCTTGCAGTACAGAACTGGCGGTAAACAAACTTCGCCTGTTATTATTCGCACCCGTGGTCATCGACTCGAGGGCATTTGGCACAGCGGCTCACCAATGGGGATTATTATTCACTCCCTTCGCGGACTACATGTTTGTGTTCCGCGAAATATGGTGCAGGCAGTTGGCATGTACAATACCTTATTAAAAGGCGTTGATCCTGCAATCATGATAGAGTGTTTGAACGGTTATCGTTTAAAAGAAAGATTGCCTGCCAACCTGCTTGACTTTTGTGTGCCCCTCGGCATTCCTGAAGTAGTTAGAGAAGGGGATGACGTTACCATTGTTTCGTACGGTTCAACACTGCGAATTGTCGATGAAGCGGTCCAAACACTTGCGCAAATCGGGATCAGTTGTGAACTCATAGATGTGCAAACACTTTTACCTTTTGATATTCATCATAAAATTTTAGAATCCCTTAAAAAAACAAATCGCATTGCTTTTGTTGATGAAGATGTGCCCGGTGGCGCTGCAGGTTTTATGTTCAACAGGGTAATGGAAGAACAAGGCGGGTACAAATGGCTGGATGTCGCACCGAAGACGATTACCGGAAAAGCGCATCGCCCGGCTTATGCAAGCGACGGCGATTATTTCAGCAAGCCAAACGCTGAGGAAATTATTGATGTTATTATGTCCATGATGAAAGAATGAATTGATTTCTAATTTAGCTTAATTGGCATGATGCCAACACTAATATTCTTACTTCATTAATGGGCAATTCATTTGCTTTGTCCTGTTGTGAAAATTTATCCCGGTGATGCTTTCAAAGGTTCTTCTAAAATGATTATCTGCCAATGTCGGGAATGAGCGCTGGCACGGTTTGGCAACCAACTGCCCTTCTTTAAACAAATATCTTTATTTAAAAAGCATATAACTTCATTGTTCCACCTGACAGGTAAGAATTAAAATAAAATTTACTTCATAGGATTTTACAATCCATAAACACGAAAAGCAATAAAGATATGCCGGACAATTGCCAGGGTCGATTGGCAATTTGACCAAAGATGCCGTTTACGGATTTGAGAATTTTAGGATAAAATCAGTTTGAATATAATAAAGTAAAGCAACCGGAAAACTTCCCCAGGCGGGTTCTTTCCCGCCCATTAATAAAATCATAAATAAGCAATAGATTTTTTTTTGGCAAGGTTCTTGAAAATTTATAACCGTAAACTGGATTACTAATTTTTAAAATAAATTTTATGAGTGCACAAAAGATATTAATCGGAACTATGACGGGGATCGTAGCAGGAATAGCCTTAGGCCTCCTCGTGGCGCCCGCTAAAGGAAGCGAAACGCGTCAAAAGATCTCGGATGCTGCTGATAACCTCAAAAAGAAACTAAAACATTTGCGCGGAACGACGGTGGATGAATTAGATGAATTGAAAGATATTTTTGAAAGAGAAACAACAGGTTTAAAAGATGATGTTCGTGAGAGGGTTTTAAATTTAATTAAAGCGGCAAAAACAAGTACAAACAATATAAAAGAAGAGGCACTTTCATGAGAATGGAAGAAGCGTCTTTACCAAAGGGAGCCTGGGCTCCTTTTTTTATTTTAAAATACGTGGAATTTTTTGCTCAATCATCATCATGTCTGTTAGGCTGATTGCCGCGATTGCTTCTAGAATAACGGGTACGCGCAGTGCAATACATAAATCGTGGCGGCCTTTTACCGAAAAATTTTCAATTTGTTTGGTTTCCCAGTTTAAGGTTTGCTGTTCTTTTGGCGTCGAGGAGGTTGGTTTGATGGCAACACGAAAAACCAATTCATTTCCGTTTGTTATTCCACCAACAACGCCGCCGGCATGGTTGGTTTTTGTTTTACCATCGATGTTCTCTATCGCGTCGTTGTGTTCGCTGCCAAACATTTTTGCCGCAGCAAACCCAGTACCGAATTCG
>DATGFZ010000268.1:0-6648 GCA_035308805.1 Puia sp.
TTCCCAAAGGCGTTTGCCCGGCAATTTCACTGCGCAACAGATCACCCGTACTTAAATGTTTAAGTCCGTATTTTGCGATCAATCTTTCAGACTGAGTCCCTTTGCCACTGCCCGGCGGGCCAAATAAAATTAAATTGAACATCGTGTTTTGGTTACTTCTAGTAAGTTAACAAACCTATATAAAAATGATGATAATGCAAAAAGGTGTACGGTTTTTGCGTGTACAATGCGCGGATTCTGCATTCCTTAAATCCTATTCACTTCAACTTCAATCCAAAACCCAGATCTTTGTTAAGCCTTGGTCTTTGTCATTAAAAAGACAAATGACAAACCCTGCGCCGCCTAAATTTGTTTTGGAATTAAAACAATGGTGAATTTACTTAAATTTTCAGCAGTAATTTTATTGGGAATAGCGTGCCAATACTGTTCTTCTTATCCCGAACATTCAAATAACCATAAAACAGACAAGATGGACTCAATTAAAAAAGCAAACAATCCCGTTTATTCTCACTCAGACACCACGAAAGTAAATGTGAGTGATGACCAATGGAAAGAAATTTTACCTAAAGAAGTATACCAAATCGCCAGGCAAAAGGGCACTGAAAGACCTGGCTCCAGCGAGTTTGAACATTCCAAAGAAATAGGCACTTATTATTGTGCAGCGTGTGGAAACGCGCTTTTTAAAAGCGATACCAAATTTGAAAGCGGATGCGGTTGGCCTAGTTTTTATGAGCCGGTAAACAAAACCAGCATTATTTATGAAGAGGATAATGCCTACGGCATGAAAAGGACGGAAGTAATGTGCGGAAGATGTAAATCTCATCTGGGACATGTATTTAATGATGGCCCCCCGCCAACAGGACTACGTTATTGCATAAATGGCGTTGTCCTCGATTTTGAAAAAGCGAAAGACGCTGAGAATAAATACAACGAAGAAAAACATTCTTAAATTCAGAATGAGTATGATATCCAGTAAAAGGCAACATGGTATGAAGTTGCCTTTTTACTTTCTTGAAACAAACTGCGGTCTTTCATAGGATCATCCTTGGCTGACAATCCGATTTCTTTAAAGGCTTCGACCTCATTTTCCCTGCACAACAGGGTGGGTTTTCAACAATATGACCCCATGAGCGGGCAACGAAACTGTATATGAATTTTTAAATGTTCCGATGTTCAGTTGGCGCCATACATCACGCAATCTTACTTGGGATGGTAAATTAAGGTCAGAAAAATTTATGGTTGCTTTTTGCGCGTTTTCTTTCAAATTAAAGATGCCGATCGCTTTATTTCCATCTTCCAGATCCTTCACCCAAACTTCCATATTATCTTTTTCAGTGACTTTTCTAGCCGATTTTCCTAATGCATCCTGGTCTAAGGCAAGCACTTCATCATTGGTCAATAAATTCAAGGTAAAGTCATCCAGCTGGCTCATATCACATCCAATCAACAAGGGCGCAGAAAATAAACACCACAAACTAATATGGGTGTATTGTTCATCGGGAGTTAATCGCGTATTGTGCAAACTTGGACCCCAGCCCACTTTCCCAATTACCAACATGTCAGGATCATTGAAATGGCCTGGCTGCGCATTGGGTGCAGGTTTATCCTGGCTAAAACCTATGGAGGACAGGCTTCCCCACGAATCATTGATATCTCCTGTTGTTCTCCAGCTGTTGCCGCCAACTTCTGCGCCCCAATTCCAAACATCCCCCATTCCGTACTGACATAAGCTGAACATAATATCACGATTGACTTTATTCAATGCTTCGCGCATCACAAAATATGGTTTTTTGTATTCGTCAAGTGATGGATTCTTTGGGGTAATATTTCCGTAAGAACACCAGTCGTATTTTAAATAATCAATTCCCCACCCACCGTATGTTTTAGCGTCCTGTCCCTCATGCTGATAACTACCCAGGTAACCGCCGCATGTTTTTGGCCCAGGCGAAGAATAAATTCCCAGTTTTAACCCCAATCCATGCACATAATCACTTAAGGATTTCATGTCGGGGAATTTTTTATTCGGCACAATTTCTCCGCTTGCTGCGCGATTGGCATCTTGCCATCCGTCATCAATATTTATGTATGTCCATCCATGGCCGGCCAATTTTTCATACATCTGTTTTGCTGATGCTTTTACCTTTTCGTCACTAACACTTAAACCCCAGCAATTCCAGCTATTCCAGCCCAATGCCGGTGTTAATCCAATCAGGTCGCCGCAGGCAATGGTGAAATTTTTATTTGTGGAGCCCGATTTATTTTTCACAATTAATTTCACCTTATAATTTCCTTTGGCTGCAATAGTTCCGGTAATGATTCCGGATTGTTTGTCAACCTGCAATCCTTTGGGAAGATTAATGACGTCATACATCAGCGGCTTATCGCCTGTTGCGGGAATTGCATATTGAAAAGGCGAATTGGGCTTCACTCCAAAAATATTTGGCCCGTTTATTTTCACCATAGCGGCGGATTTTGGCGTTAATACAAATGGAATGCCTTCGGACTCGACAATTTCTTTCTGACTTCGGTTTTCAATAAAAATATAAGACGCGACGTATGATTTATTCTCCGGTAAGGTCGCTTTGTAAGTATATTCAAAAGGCCTGTTTTTGGCAAAATCAATTCCCACCGTTTGTTTAAAAATCACAGAATCAGTTATCGGATCAGTTATCGTAATGCGTAATTTTCCATTGAAATCAAATTTATCGCTTGTTGATTGCAGCAGGATTTTTTTTGATACTTTTTTATTGGCCAGAAAGTCAAAGTTGTTATCATTTTTATTTATCAGAACATAATCGGTCACATCAGTCATGCTGATTCCGTATTTTCCATCATACATGCCGCCATCACCCCCATGGTCATAAACTCGAACGGCAATCACATTTTCTTTATCCCACATAATTTTCGGATCATTCAATAACACTGCATAAGAACGTTGCTCATCATAGGGACCGTCTTTGATATTAGGGGTCTTCCCTGCATTTCGGCCAATCAATTTTCCATTGAGAAAAACTTCATCCCCGTCATCGATCTTTCCCAAATCAAATCTTAATTTTTCTTTTAAAAAAGACCTCTCCTTAATGGAAGAAGGAATGACTATATGCAAGCGGTACCACGCGAAGCCATCATAATTTTCATAACCCTGGGCTTCCCATGGCTTTCCAATTTCAATGGATGACCAGGACGAGTCATTAAATGTGGGAGAAGACCAGGCCGTGCTATCGCCGGTTTTAAATTTCCAGCCTTTAGTGATATTGACATCCTGGGCAAAAACAAATGATGAAATAAAAAGAAGACAAGCAACAAATAAAATTTTCATGATTTACGTTTGAAGAGACGCCAAATTACGAAAAGAGTAAATGAAATGTCTATTTTTGTTCAGACAAAAGCCATCTTAGCTCAGTTGGTAGAGTACCTGATTCGTAATCAGGTGGTCGTGGGTTCGACTCCCATAGATGGCTCTTAACAATCAGGAATTTAAAAACCGATATTTTCAGAACGCATTTTATTACATTTTGAAAACTTCTTATGATGATCTGTGAAAATATCGAAGTGTAAAGGATAATCAGTTAAATCCAAAAAAAATATAAAGGAATTATACATTGGCTTAAAAAAGCGTGTGTTGTTGAAACACGAATAAATTCTAAATAAATTTCAAGATGAATCTCTCTCAGAATTTCTAAATCATCATCAGTTTAAATAAAAATTATTAACTTCCTTTATCCTTTGTAAAATTTTGAAGAAAGAACTTTTATATTCCTTGGAACAACCGCAGAAAATTTTTGAACAAAATTGTGATACAATCAAATCTCACAAAGATCAGAATGATTTGATCCGATGTAATTTATTAAAGCGTGCAGAACCTGCGGAACAATTTGCCATCATCTATTGCATCGACAATATTTTTCTCCAAAAATTTTGATTGTCGCATTAGTTCAAGGTGAATGTGAAGTATGTCTATTGATAGGTGGGTTAACGAGGAAAAGAAAATAAACAGAAATAACAAAATTTATGAAGAAAATACCACTTCTTAATATTTTCATTCTATGTGTTGTATTTCTCCATGCTCAAAGTTTTTATTTTATAGAGGAAGGTAGTACGAGCAAAGAGTTTATTAAACAAATTCTTACAAATTCCTCCCAATTCATAGTGGAAACACCTATTGAATCTGAATTTCGAATTAAGACGGATATAAGTGCAGATAAACAATCCAATCTCACAGTTAAACTGGCCGTTGTTGATTCAGCAACTTTCGAAACAATTTATTACAATGAAGAAACTTATAGATTGACCGGAATAAAAACCCAATATTCGACTTTTACAGGTGCTATAAATTTCTTCTTTGAAAAAAACATTAAAGATGTTATTATTTCTTCCAAACATCACACATTTTACAAACTTCATCGGCTACTAAAGCCAGGCAAGGATAAAACTTATCACAAACAATATTGAACTAAATGGTGATGATTGAATTGACTATGATTTAATGAATGTCAAAACGGCCAAAAGAAGCTAATCCTAAAGTGAATAAAAATTTACAGAGATATTGCGTATTCCTTTCCGTTATATTATGCATTACTTGTGTAAGAAGAATAAATCCACCTATTCGGAACGCTGGGCCGATATTGGTTGTTGAAGGATTGGTTACTACTGATTCAATTCCTTACGTTATTAAACTCAGTTACACCGGAAAATTCCTAAATGCGAGTGCGAGGATAGATTCAAATCAAAATTATATTAACGATGCCAGAGTTGTGATTAAAGATGATGCCGGCGATTCTACATTGTGCAATTTAGTATCTCCTGGAACTTATCAAAGTATTGATCCCAGTTTTATTGGAATGGTTGGGCGCATCTATACTTTGGAAATTTATTTATCTAACGGAAAAACATATGTTTCAACACCTGAAAAAATAAACCCTGTTCCTCCCATTGATAGTATAACTGTAGTTTATGACAGCACTTATATTACTGATGTTAGACCAACCCAACTGATCATCTCGGCTAATGTTCATGACCCCGCAGGTGCTGAGAATGATTATCGGTGGACTGCTTTGGGATATACACCCCGCAAATCGTGGGGAAATACTTGTGCATCTCCTCCTCCTTCCCCTGAGTGTGGCGATCCTTATTCATGTTCATGTTCGGCGCTTTGCGAACAATATCTTACTACCAATCAAATAAACGTTCTTTCTGACAAATTAATCAACGGAAATGAAATTATCCAACCCGTTTTCTATTCCCCAATTTATTGGTTTGGTAAACATTTCGTTGAAGTAAAACAATATTCATTGAATCAAGACATCTACCTCTTTTGGCAACAATTCCTGCAACAAACAAATCGAACAGGAAGTATATTAGACCCGCTCCCTGCATCGTTGATTGGAAATATCCATAATGCAACAAATAGTAACGATGTCGCACTTGGCTTTTTTGAAACTTCGGCAGTTGTAACCAAAAGAGTTGTTATTATTCCCTTCTTTCTCCAGGAATACTGGCTCGAAAGTATAGCCGGTCTATATATTCCCTATAAATCTTTTGAGGATGCTGTCGTTGGCGATTGCCATCTTCTTTATCCCAACTCATTGAATAATGATACAGACCCAACAGGATGGGAGAATGCACAGGAAATAGATTTACACTAGTTGTGATTTCGTTTGAGAAAATGAAAATATATCGTTATCAAAGGATTAATCAAAAGGCATTCTCAGAACAATTTTATGCGGTAAGGATGTAAATTCGTTTGAATTAAATTGACCATGCATTTAAAAAGAGAGTTTTTTTGATAAGATATTTAATTTTGTCGTCGCTGCAAATGAAAACAAATTTTACATTCCTTATTCCAATTTGCCTGGTACTTTTTTTAACCTTGCTCAGATGCAGACAACCTTATAATCCTTCAATTGCCCCATCTAATCTTGGTTACTTAGTAGTAGATGGCATTATAATCAATGGACAGGATTCAACAATAATCAATTTATCAAGAACTGAAAATATTTCAGATTCGAATTTTGTTCCCCAGCCAGAATTTGGAGCGCACGTAACCATTATCGGACTCCAAGGCGAAACATATCCTTTGATCGAACAAACTGGCGGAAGATATACTTCTCCCCAACTTAACCTTAATTATAATGAAACCTATTTCCTTAAGATAATTACATCAAACGGCAAACAATACATTTCCGATTCAATTTCAGCAAAGCAAACTCCGGCGATAGACAGTGTGGGATGGAAAAAAAATGGTTCTGCCGTTCAATTTTATGTAAATACGCATGACCCTTTAAATAATACAAAATATTATAGATGGCAATATGTTGAAACCTGGCAATACAATTCAATTTATAATTCTTCTCTTATTTACGAGAATGGAGCCTTACATACAAGAACGGAGGCGCAGGATGTATCTACTTGCTGGAATAGTTATCATTCAACCGATATTCTAGTGGGAACATCTACAGGTCTCAGTCAAGATGTAATTTATCAGGAGCCTCTTTTATACGATTCACTATTTATTTTTACCTACCCTGTAAATATTCAATTGGTGCTGCCTGAACTGTCCCAGAAATTTTCCGTTGAGTACAGTCTATTGGTCAATCAATATGCAATCCCACAGGATGCATATGCGTATTGGAATAACCTAAAACTAAA
>DATGFZ010000269.1:0-5330 GCA_035308805.1 Puia sp.
ACTTTTTTCATGGAAGAATGTAAAAGAATGGGTCTAAAAGTACTTGGTCCGGATATTAACGAATCACAAAAAGGATTTGCAAATCAGTATCGTGAGATCCGCGTTGGATTCGGCGGATTGAAAGGCGTCGGCGAGGCCGCCGTTGAAAGCATTATCGCCGAAAGGAAAAAAAATGGAAATTATTCAAGCATTTTTGATCTGATAAAACGCGTCAATCAAAGAACGGTAAATAAAAAAACGCTGGAAAATCTTGCCAGCGCAGGGGCTTTCGATTGTTTTAAAGAAATGCATCGCGCACAATATTTTTTTATGCCGCCCGGAGATACGTCGTCAGGATTAGAAAAAATTATCCGCTTCGGAAATATATATCAAACCAATGCTAACCAAAACAGTAACAGTTTGTTTGGAGAATTGACAATGCCGGATATTGCCACTCCAAAAATTCCAAATTGCGAGCCGTGGACATTAACCGAATTGCTCGATCATGAAAAAGAAATTACCGGGATGTTCATGAGTGGTCATCCCCTGGACCATTTTAAGTTTGAAATAAATCACTACGGGATTACAAAATTGAATGAATTCAACGAAATAAAAGAATCAGCCACGCTCCAATCTCAGACCAATAAATCCTATCGCCTTGCAGGACTCGTAGTTGACGCACAACATCGCACATCAAAAGCGGGAAAACAGTTCGGCTCTTTTATCATAGAAGATTATACGGGCAAAAGTGAATTCCTTTTATGGAGCGAAGATTACGCGAAATATTCCAATTATCTTGAAAAAGGGAAAAATCTTTTTATCATCGGTTCTTTCCGTCAGCGGTTTAATAAATCTGAATTTGAATTTAAGGTGGAAAGAATGCTTTTGCTCGAAAGCATAAAGCAGCATCTGACCCGCCAGGTTGTGGTGGATATTGAGGCGAGATTCCTCAGCGAAGAAAAAGTGAAGTTCATAGAAAAAAATGTGAAGCGATTTCCCGGAAAGTCGACGTTGAAATTCAATATAAGTGAGGCGAAAAACAACTTCAAAATCAGCATGTTCACGCTGGACAACGGTTTCGAAATGAATGACGAAATGGCTGCCTTTTTAGACGGTTCGCCGGAGATGGAGGTGCAAGTTGTTACCTCTTAAAGAATAAATGTCATAACAACAGGATAAAGTCTTTGGAAGTATTTTTGCGTTGTGGGGTATATGATAAAGAAAATAAAAAAATTGTTGATGTCGTTTAAACGACGTAATAAATCGAAAAAATATTTGAACTTCACACTAAAATAAAAACCAAATTATGGCTTTAGAATTAACCGATACAAACTTCCAGGAAAAAGTAATTTCCTCAGATAAATTAACCGTCGTAGATTTTTGGGCTGAGTGGTGTGGGCCTTGTCGCGCAATTGGTCCCGTAATCGAAGAATTATCAAAAGAGTACAACGGTAAAATAAACGTGGGGAAAGTAAATGTTGACCACAATCCGCAGTTGTCAATTAATTATGGTATCACGTCAATACCCGCAATTCTTTTTATCAAAGGCGGCAAGGTGGTCGACAAACTTATTGGCGCTCAGGCAAAAGGCAACTTTGTAAAAAAAATTGAAGCGCATATTTAATTTACGCTTGACAGATCAATAGTTGACAGTAAAAAGTAAAAAATTTAAACCGATTCGTGATTTATTTTTTTACTTTTTACTTTTTTGTTTTTCACTTCAGGTGATATGGTCTCGGCGTTTTTTTTTTGCCCGGAAAAGAACAAACAATGATGTTTAATTTTATTTCATGGCGGATAAAAAAATAAAGGCAATCATCACCGGGACGACCGGCATGGTCGGCGAAGGCGTACTGCACGAATGTTTATTACATCCGCAAGTTGAATCTGTTTTGGTAATCAACCGAAAACCTTGCGGTGTTTCTCATCCAAAGCTAAAAGAGATAATTCATTATAATTTTTTCGATCTTTCCCCGATTGATAATCAGCTCATTGGTTATGATGCATGTTTCTTTTGTCTCGGAGTCTCATCGGTGGGAATGAAGGAAGTCGAGTATTATAACCTGACATACACTTTGACCATGCATGTTGCCGAAACGTTAAGCAAGAAAAATCCGGCAATGACCTTTTGTTATATTTCCGGCAAAAGTACAGACAGTACGGAAAAAGGAAGAATGATGTGGGCGCGGGTAAAAGGCAAAACTGAAAACGATCTCTTTAAATTGCCATTTAAACAAGTCTATGCATTTCGCCCTGGTTATATGCACCCGACTAAGGGATTAAAAAATACCTTGAGGTCTTATCATTATATTTCGTGGACATATCCTTTTTTCCGAACTTTTTTTCCTAATTACGTTTCTACTTTAAAAGAATTGGGACTGGCAATGATCAACGCAGCTTTATTCGGTTGCGACAAGAATATCCTGGAGGTAAAAGACATCGTCAATCTTTCAAAAAAGACATGTCAGATTTAATTTCTCCAGGCTGGACATGACCAGGCAATTCGCAGGATTCCGTAACCGAAGTCAGCCCAGAACAGAATCCCAACCAACCCGCCGATGGCTATCCGCGTTGGGAAGGCTTGTGCTTTCTGCCTTCCTTTTTGTGCAAACAAACATTTCCGATAAAAATTTTTAATGTCTAACGTTAAGCATTTCGCCTTTATCATGCTTATACCGAAATACCAAGGGAAACACGATTCCCAGCACCAATGCATATCCAGCAAAAGTAAACCAGATGAGTGGCCAGTTTCTGAAGCCACCTGCAGTAAAATAATCCACTACCCTTCCACTGAAAAAACCTCCCAGATATGCGCCGAGTCCATTTGTCATCAGCATAAACAATCCTTGTGCGCTGGCTCTTATTTTTACGTCAGCTTCTTTTTCAACAAATAAAGAACCGGAGATATTAAAAAAGTCAAATGCCATTCCGTATATAATCATCGATAGAATCAATAAAAACAGACCGCTGCCCGGATTACCCAATCCAAAAAATCCAAAGCGAAAAACCCAGGCGAAAATGCTCATCAACATTACCTTTTTGATGCCAAAATTTCTCAAGAAAAAGGGAATCGTCAAAATAAAAAGTGTTTCTGATATTTGAGAAACCGATAGCAAAACGCTCGGGTGTCTTACCGCAAACGAATCAGCATAATTATTTTTAAAATCCTGCAAAAATGTTCCGCCGAATGTATTTGTTATTTGCAACGCCGCTCCCAGCAACATGGCGAAAACAAAAAAGGTCAACATTTTTCTTTGTCTGAACAACACAAATGCATCCAATCCCAATGAAGAAACCACAGATTTTTTTTTATTCACTTTTGCCGGCGGACATTTCGGCATCGTGAACGCATAAATTCCCAGCAGCAACGCGGATGCCGCGCTGACATGCAGTTGAAACGGACTTATCGTCCAGCCAAATAAATCAACCATCCACATCGCGCAAATAAATCCCACGGTTCCCCATACACGGACTGGCGGAAAATCTTTTACAATATTAAAATCACGTTGTTCCAGCGTTATATACGACACCGTATTGTTCAAGGCAATGGTCGGCATAAACATCATCGAATTCAACAATAAGACCCAATACATTGTATTATGGTCAGTAACTTTTGAAGCGCAAAACAATAACCCCGCTCCAACAATGTGGCACATGCCCAGCACGCGTTCTGCGTTGATCCATTTATCTGCAACGATCCCCAAAAAAGCCGGCATAAATAAAGAGGCTAATCCCATCGTCCCATAAATGGTGCTGACCTGTGTACCTGTAAATTTCAACACCACAATCATATATCCGCCGAGCGATATCAGCCACGAACCCCAAACAAAAAACTCTAAAAAATTCATCACAATAAGCCGCAGCTTTATATTCATCATTGCCTATTTTAGTCATTGTGGAAGATAATGCAATTTTATGATTTGCAAATTCGGTGATGATGGATTTATGTGTCAGGTTCTTCAATCAGAAACTCCCGAATCTGACAAGCAACAATTTAATTGCATGATCCCCTGCAAACAGCTAAATCCAAATTTTGACAATCCTCCCAGACGCCTTTTGGCCCCTTGCGAATGAAAGCATTCGGGAGACAGGCAATCCGGCAAGGCATATTTACCACCCCGAACCTGACACAGCTTGCTGAGGAATCTCGTAACTTCACCGGGTTAATTATCCTTATGCCGTCAACAATAAATTCCATTGAAGCAATTATCGCGACAGAAAAAGATAAATGCTTACAAAAAATTGGTGAAAAAATCATCAATAAAGAAAGACTGATTGAAGAAGAAGGTTTAAAATTATTTGAAGATTCATCACTTCCTTTTGTCGGCGCATTGGCAAATCATGTTCGGGAACGATTACATGGAAACAAAACTTATTTCAACCGAAATTTTCATATTGAGCCAACGAATGTTTGCGTATTCTCCTGTTCGTTTTGTTCTTACTCACGTTTGTATGCGCATCGTGATGAAGGATGGGAACTCAATGCTGAAAAAATAATGCATACCATAAAAAGTTATGATGGGAAACCAGTTACCGAAGTTCATATTGTGGGCGGCGTTCATCCAAAACTCAACATGCAGTTTTTTATCGAGATCATGAAGCAAATAAAAAAGCACAGACCGGAATTGCACATCAAAGGCTATACTGCTGTTGAACTGGATTATATGTTTCGCAAAGCAAAGGTTTCTGCCGGCGAAGGATTGAAAATGCTGCATGAAGCCGGTTTGGATTCTTTGCCCGGTGGAGGTGCAGAAATTTTTCATCCGGAAATACGCCAGCAAATTTGTGGAGATAAAGTGGATGCCGATGGTTGGCTGCAAATTCATAAAGCTGCTCATTTGTTGGGTATGCATACAAACGCTACAATGCTCTATGGTCATATTGAAAAATACTGGCACCGCATTGATCATATGGAGCGTTTAAGAAAATTGCAGGATGACACGCATGGTTTCAATACGTTCATCCCGTTGAAATTCCGAAATAAAAATAATGACATGAGTCATGTTGCAGAAAGCACGGTCGTCGAAGACATGAAACTGTACGCAGTTGCACGCTTGTACATGGATAATTTCCCGCACCTGAAAGCATATTGGCCAATGCTTGGCAGGCAAAATGCACAACTCACCTTATCATTTGGTGTCAATGATTTGGATGGGACAATAGATGATTCAACAAAAATATATTCCATGGCGGGCAGTGAAGAACAACATCCGGCTTTATCAACAACACAATTGGTTTCATTAATAAAGCAGGTGAGGCGCGACCCAATTGAAAGAGATACCTTGTACAACGAAATAAAAAATTATAAGGATATTGATACGGCAGAATTGGAACCGAATATATTATACAAT
>DATGFZ010000270.1:0-5306 GCA_035308805.1 Puia sp.
CAACCGCTCACCAGGTCATAATTTTCTTCCAGAATCATCCGGTATAGTTCAGGAATTTCATCCGGACTGTCCTGCATGTCTGCATCCATGGTGATCACCACTTCGCCCTTTGCATTCTTAAAGCCTTCATTGAGCGCTGCAGATTTTCCGTAATTGCGCTGAAACTTAATTCCTTTAATGTTTTTATCATTCGCATGAAACGATTGGACAATATTCCACGAATTGTCGGAGCTGCCGTCATCTACAAAAATGATTTCGTATGACAAATGGTTTGTCTTCACAACATGCAGAATCCACGCGCACAATTCAGGAAGCGATTCATCTTCATTATAGACCGGAATTATTATTGAGACGTCCATATTCGATTTCGTGTTAAGTCAACAGCAAAAATTAATAAATCGAGCCTTCCCCACCATTCGGCAATCCTTAAATTTTTACTTTTTTTTTGTTTGGATTCCTGCGTTATTTTAACCTGCTAGCCAATCACCACCTGCAAGTCAGCAAAAAAATTACTTCAACTGATTTTCAAATGACGATTCCGGATTCTTTTTCGCAACAGCAGCACCGATCAGTGAACCAATGGTTCCAACGAGGATCGTTCCGATCAATGCCCCGCCTATAGCAAAAGGTAAGAAAAGCCTTCTTGTTATGTCCAGGGCTGCATTGATGTTTTCTTCGCTGAGATTTCCCTTTTCTTCCATTTGTTTTCTTGTCCTTTCGAGAACAATATCCCTGGTGTCAGGGGAAATTATATAAATCGAAAGAATGACAAAAATAATAGAAAAACATGCAGCTATGGCGCTTACTTTAAAGCCATGAGCAAACGCATTACCAAATGTTACGTCGCCATTGTTTTGTGAAACGTAATTGATGCATGCCCACATGATGGCAACCAGCAAAAGGATTGACGATACCCAGGGGAACCATGTCGCATACTTAAATTTTGCAAAGCCGGCAATCATGTCTAATACGGCGAGCAATAAGCTGATGATTAAAGCTTTTACCAGGGGCGATGTTACTTTCTTGTCCATATACAGTAGTTTTTAGTTGAAGAATTAATTGGTCAAAAATACTTTCTCTCCGTTAATTATTCCAATAACTTTTCCCTGCAATGTTTTATTGATAAAAGGAGTGTTTTTTGATTTGGAGCGAATGTTTTCTTCTTTCAGTGTAAATGTACCGGTTGGGTTAAATAAAGTGACGCGGGAAATGCTGCCAACAGCAATCGAATGTTTGTCAAGACCAAAAATGTTTCTTGCGTTATCGCCCATTAACAAAATTATTTTTTCTTCACTCAGTTGCGGAAGGATTGATTTTATGATCGAATAAGTTGTTTCTAATCCCGTCATTCCAAATTTAGCGTATTCAAATTCCAAGATCTTGCTATCATATTCGTGAGGCAAATGATGAGAAGCAATGCAATCAACTGTTCCGTCGGTCACGGCTCTTCTCAATCCGGCGACATCCGTTTTGGTACGCAATGGCGGATATACTTTGAGGTTGGTATCGTAATTGAGTAAATCTTCGTCATTGAAAAATAAATGGTAGGGAGTGATGGAGCACGTTACGTTCAAACCCTTGTCCTTAGCGCGTTTTATGAGCTCAATCGATTTTGACGACGTGACTCCGGTAAAATGAATTTTTGATTCGGTATATTCAGCAAGTTTAATATCACGCTCAATAACCAATTCTTCGGCAACGATTGGCTTTCCGGGCAATCCAAGTGTTGTTGAAATAATGCCTTCGTTGATCAAACCATTTGCACCAACACTTTTATCATCCGGAATTTGAATGATGACACCTTCAAAAGCTTTTATGTATTGCAGGGCCTTTAATAATAATCCCGCCGACTGAACGGGGTTTGTACCATCACTGAATGCGATAGCGCCGCTTTTTTGCATGTCGTACATTTCGGCCAGATCTTTTCCGTCAATATTTTTTGTTATTGCGCCGATTGGAAAAATATTGACCGGTAATGATTTTGATTTCTGGATGATGTATTCCACCTGCGATTTCGTATCAATAGCAGGTTTTGTATTGGGAATGACAAATACATCTGTGTATCCTCCGGCTGCCGCAGCGTTTGCGCCTGTTGCCAGCGTCTCTTTAAATTCGTAACCGGGATCAGAAAAATTAGAAAAAATATCAACCCAGCCTTTGGAAACGTGTAAATTTTTTTCCTCTATTTTCATGTCCGCAGGTTCTTGAATTGACGGCAGGATATTTTTAATAATGCCGTTATCAATTAAAATATCATTGGTAGTGCCGTGATGTGGAGATTGCAGGTCGTTGATATAAGCCTGTTGAATAAGAATCTTCATTTACGCAAGAGTTGCGCGAAGATACACTTTGTTGAGTTATTTTTTAAACTGAATTTTAGGACAGGGAATGAATAAAAATGCCATACAAAAATTGACTGGTAAAAAGGGAAAGTATTTTTTAGGGGAATCGTTTCATCAACCAAAGCAGAAATGATGCACGGATTTTTCCTGCTGCATTGAACTTTCAAATTGCGTTGGTGGAAAAGCTGCTTAAATGAGGCAGCTCAGATGCTGCCTTTATCGGCCTGGCAGGCTGGCGTCGGATCTGCTTTGTCCAATTTCGAACGTCATATGTATCACAAGCGTGCATTCCGGTTTTGATGATTTAATGCTAATGCATTAAGCAACAATTAAAAATAATTTTGGTGTTCTTATTGCAGGGCAGATAAAAAACTCTTGGATGCTTGAAAATTATTTTAACGCGACAATAAGAAATTTTTCACGAAATAAATTGTATTACCTGATCAACATTGCATCCTTAAGCTTTGGGATGGCTTGTGCCGGAATGATCATTCAAGAAGGGATAATTTGGAAATTTGATCAGTCATCATGAAACCTGGCTTCATAAATATTCTATTATGTTTAGAAATTATCTTAAGACCGCATGGAGGAGTTTGACCCGCAACAGGAATTACACCATGATCAACATTGCCGGATTGGCTGTTGGTATTGCCGTTTGTTTGATGATCTTTATCATTATTCAGTTTCAAACAAGCTTTGATGTTTCTCACACAAGGAAAGATCGCATCTTTCGTGTGTTAACCGAATATCATCATGCGGATGGAACAAATATCGTTTATGGGAAAGACCTTCCTTTTCCAATGCCCGCAGGATTGAAAAAAGCGTTCCCCCAAATAGAACAAGTAGCTCCGATTTTTGCAAGCCAAAATGATCTATTGCTGATACCTGATAACAACGGAACTACGGTAAAGACATTTGGCGAGCAGCAGGGTCTGTTTTTTACAGAACCCTCATTCTTTGACATGTTTGATTTCCCCCTGCTTGCAGGTTCTTATGCCTCATTAAAAGATCCGAACAATGTATTGCTCACCAAAGAGACCGCAGAAAAATATTTCGGCGATTGGAAAAAAGCAATAGGTAAAACCATCAAACTGCAATTAGGCGGGTTCATATTCGAACACGGCACTGACATATTGAAAGTTTCAGGTATTCTTGCCACCATACCGGCAAATACAGACTTTCAGCTAAAACTGGTTGTGGCTTATGGAACAGGATCTACCGGGAGTTATATGGCAAAATCCACCAATTGGGAAGATAGGACGACATCAGGCTTTGGTTGCTATATTTTACTGCCCCCGAAAATTTCGGTTGAGAATTTTAATCAACAACTAAGAGCGTATTCACGCAAAGTGGAATCTCCGGACGATAAGGATAGCCATATCATACAACCGTTAAGCGAGGTGCATTATGACACGCAAACAGGCGATTACAGCAACAAAACAATCAGTCGTGATCTGCTTAATGTATTGAGGTTGATTGCAGCATTTATCCTGTTGATTGCCTGTGTAAACTTCATCAACCTCTCCACTGCGCAGGCTGTTAATCGTGCAAAGGAAGTTGGCATAAGAAAAGTTTTGGGAAGTAATGCATCTCAATTGAAAATGCAATTCATTCTGGAAACATTTTTGATGGTTACAAGTGCGGTAATGCTTGCAGCAATCATCACTGCACTCGCATTGCCTGCTGTAAATCAACTTCTGGAACTCTCGCTTTCATTCAACCTGTCGGACAAGCCTTCAATGATCTTATTTCTTTTGGCGGTAACCATTGTTGTGACTGCACTCGCGGGTTTTTATCCTTCCATGGTTTTGTCCCGTTTCAATCCCATTAATACGCTAAAGACTAAACTCACAGCTAATACTGCGAAGGGAATTTCATTAAGGAGAGGATTGGTGGTGTTTCAATTCATCATTGCTCAGGCACTGATCATCGGAACACTCATTATCGTAAAGCAAATGAATTATTTCATGGATCAACCTTTAGGCTTCGATAAAAACGCAATTGTAAATGTTCCTTTTCGTACTGATAGTCTTCGACTGAGCAGGCTGGATTATTTAAAGAAACAGTTATTGAAATTAAACGGGGTACAAGCAGTAAGCTTCAGTTCCAATACCCCGGTGGAAGATGGTAATGATATGTGGAGCACATTTAAGTTTGACCATGCATTAAAGGAAGCAGATTTTAAAGTTATTACCAAATTCGCCGACAACGAATATGTGCCGGCTTATAAATTACAACTGATAGCCGGCAGAAATTTGCAATCTTCTAAAATGACCAGAGAATTTTTAGTCAACGAATCGCTGATGAAAAGTTTGGGAATTAAAAATCCTGATGACATACTGAATAAAGAAATAAGCATATGGGATGGCCAAATAAAATGTCCTGTGGTGGGGGTACTGAAAGATTTTAATGATAGGTCTTTTCGCCATGCGCTTGCACCATTGCTCATTACCACAGACAACGTCATGTATAGCCAGGCGGGAATAAAACTTGCAACGAAAAATATTTCTTCAACATTGGAATCAGTTAAAAACATATGGGATCAAACATTTCCCAATTTTGTTTATGAATACAAGTTTCTAGATGAAAAAGTCGGAAGTTTTTACAAACAGGAGGATCAGTTGGCGCAGTTGTACAAAATTTTTGCTGCGATCGCCATATTCCTTAGCTGTCTTGGGTTATATGGTTTGGCGTCATTCATGGCAGTGCAGAGAATAAAAGAAGTTGGTATTCGTAAAATTCTGGGGGCTACTTCAGGCAATATCGTTTACTTGTTTTCAAAAGAATTTATCATACTCATAGCCTTTGCGTTTGTGATTGCTACCCCCATTGCCTGGTATTACATGAACCAATGGTTGCAGGATTATGCTTACCGGATCAACATCAGTTGGTGGGTATTTGCAACCGGTGGCCTTGTCGCAATAATTATTGCTCTTGCCACCATAAGTTTCCAGGCATTAAAAG
>DATGFZ010000271.1:0-9173 GCA_035308805.1 Puia sp.
TTTTAGCTTCATTAGGTGTAATAATTTATCTTCTTTTAAAAATTTCGAAACAAAAAAAGTAATTGAATTATATGAAGTATATTAACTTATTTCTCATGACAACATTATCATTTATATCAATGTATATGCTTATGTATATCATGGTTAATATATTTGCCAATGTTTATCCTAATTTAAATCAATTATACATGGCAGGAGTAATGGCAATTCCGATGTTACTGATTGAGTTATTTTTAATGAGATCAATGTATAACAATAAAAAGGTTAATACTTTTATTGTTATATCTAGTCTAGTAATATTTATTTTATTAATAATCTTTATTAGAAGACAAACCTCTATCACGGATAAAGAATTTTTAAAATCAATGATTCCACATCATGCCGCTGCAATATTAATGTGTGAAAAAGCTCAATTGGAGAATCCTGAAATCAAAGAGTTATGTAAAAATATTATTTCTGCACAACAATCTGAGATTGATTTGATGAAAGAAAAACTAAAAACCATTAATTAAGGCAAGCAGACTATCATCCTATCATCTTTATATTAATTTTAATTGCAAGAAAAACATGTAAGAAAATGCATCACCATAACAACTACCGATTTTGCCTGGAATAATTGGAAAATCAAATAATCCTCCAATTCCCCATTTGAAATGGTCATACGTTAAGAATTCATAAACATAACCTAAGGTTAATTTTTTAACATTGAAAATCTTACCGGCTAATGGATTGGGTTCTATAAAAAGATCATCTTTTTTGACATATTCAAAACGACCAAAAAACATATGTTTTTGCTTCATTTCCAATGTTGCTTCAAGCAAAAAGGCTGGAAGGATATTTCCTGGTTTATCATCGTTTACTCCAACTATTGCAGCTGCTTGTACATTATTGGAATCAAAATTCTTATTATATATGGCACTTATAACATATCTTTTGGTGTTAACTTCTGGTCGCAATTGCTCCGGACTTTTTAAAAAACCATAACTTGCTTGCAATGCCCAATTTTCTGTTGGATTAAATGAAAGTCTAAATGAATATGAATCAAGTTTTGGTTTTTCTATATCAAATCGATTTTGATTTGGTTCTCTTCCTTTGAATCCTGAAATCTCAAATTTAAGGTTCTTGTGTATAAGTCCTGCTGTTAAAACACCAAATGTAACATGTGTAGAATCAATCCAATGATGACCCAATGGTGTTTCAGGAATGTATTCACTTGAAAATCTCATTATATAAACCGGTGGACCTAAAGCTGGTTCACCGGGTAGAGCTAAATATAAAAAAGCAGAACTATGCTTTGAGAATAACCTACTATAAGTAAGAGCAAGTTCCATAAAAAGATCATGTGGATGCTGTCTATTTATCAAGGGAGTTTTACCGTTACAAGTTTCACCTGTTTGTAAAAGTAAAGGATATCCACACTTACCTATAGTTATTGGTTCAGCAGATAACATAGATCTAAAACCAAAAGTATTTTTATCAACATCTGTTTGCGCCATAAACATGAACATATTTTCATCAAATATTTTTTGGTCTCCAAGACGCCCTCGTTGATTATCAACAACAAAATATGAAAATCCATTTAGCATCAACATCCAATCTTTACGCATTATATGAAAACCTTCTTGAGGACTGGAGTCTGGCACCCAACTAGTTCCGGATGCTTCTCGCGTTGTTGAATAAGATCCATACATACCATGCATATGTTCATGCATATCTTTGGAATGTCCTTCATGCCCAGTTGCGTGCATATCCATTGCTTTTTTTTGAGGTGCTTGAGTATGCATATCCATACTATGCTGATGTTCTGATGCAACTAAAGAATAATTTGTAAAAAATAAAATCAATTCCACAAAATACAATTTTTTCATAATAACATTATAAACGCTATAAAAGTCATCAATAAATCTTTAATAAAGTTACATAAATCAAAATATTATTTTCCATACCAAAAAAACAACTAAAATAAATTCACACGAGATATTTCTAAACTTTTGATGAAGTAATTAACGTGAAATCAACTTTGCTTAAATCTCAAATTTATTCGTGTTTGTTTTTTGTTAAAAATTCAGACCATTGAACATTCAGTTTGGTTAATGTTAGGTATGGAATAATGGCAATTTAATGACAACCAAATTATGCCTTTGAAATGTATATTTGATGTCTTTAATATGTCATTTTGACAAAATAAAAACATAAAAAAGGAGTAAAATGATTGTCACCATAGGCGGAATAAAAGGTGGTGTGGGTAAGAGTTTAATATCGACTAACCTTACTGTGTTAAGATCAGTCAATGGAAAAAAAATATTGTTGGTAGATGCAGATGAACAAGGAACCTCTGGAGATTGGACAGATCACAGAATTTCTTTGGGAGTTCAAACACCATGGACAACAATAAGATTAAAATCAAATGCTGTAAGATCTGAAGTTTTAAAGTTATCTAAGAACTATGATGATGTAATTATAGATTGTGGCGGTAGAGATACTGCTTCATTAAGAGCAGCGTTAACAGTATCAGATATTTTTCTTGTGCCATTTCAACCAAAATCGTTTGATATTTGGACAACTACGAAAGTTAGTGAGTTAGTTGAGGAAGTAAAAACCGTAAATGAAAAATTAATAGTTTATGCATTTCTAAATTGCACATCTTCCAAAGGTTCGGACAATGAAGATGCTCAAAGTATTTTATCTAAAGCTGATGGTATTAAATTATTACCTGTAACAGTTGGATTAAGAAAAGCATTTTCAAATGCAACAGCAGAAGGTCTGGGAATTATTGAACTTAGCAAAGATGTAAAAGCAATTGGCGAAATACAAGCTCTGCATGATGCAGTTTTTAAGCCTGCAAAAAGGGCATCTTCTAGACATTAATTATGTGTCATTTTGACTTATTAAATGTATAAAGTTGGCATAATAAAAACATAAAAAAGGAGTAATTATGGCAATAAAAGAACTTAGAAAACCTGTCAAAAATGTGTCATTAAAAGTTGAGCCTAAGGTTGTAGATCAAAAGGCTGAGAAGTTTATTTCTAAAGGTGGAACATTGGCCAAAGATTTCAACATGACTGAAAGTCTGGATGATCATAGGCTTACTTTAAGAATACCTAAATGGCTCATGGATAAAGTAGACGAAAAAAGAAAACAAAGACTTGGCACGTTTTCAAGGAATCTTTTTATATTAGAAGCAATAGAAAAAGCAACAAAGAAGTAATTATAGACATTGTACTTGGTACGTGGTACAATTGGTAATAAGTAATTAAGATGTTAGCAACTTGAGTAAATATGGATAAGAAGTTTATAGCATATAGAGGGGAATTTTTTACTGTGGAATGGTATTACAACAGTAATAAAGAAAGTCCTGTCCTTGATTATTTTAGTGAATTGTCTGATAAACAAAAAGAAAAGGCTATGTATTTATTTAAGTTGATCGCAACTTCTGGAAGAATACGCAGTGAAGAAAAATTCAGAAATGAGCTTGACCAAATATATGCATTTAAGCCATCTCCAGACAGATTTTTATGTTTTTTTTATAAAGATGCGAAAATTATTGTAACAAATGCATATGAAAAAAAGACTGACAAAATGCCACCTAGAGAAAAAGAAAAAGCTTTAAAAGTGAAGGCTGATTATGAAAAAAGATGTAAAGAAAAAAGTTACTATGAATAAAAAGTACAAATCTACATATGATGAGTATGTAGATTCACTTTCTCCAAAACGCAGAAAAGAATTCGATGAGGGTTTTAGAGACTTGGCATTATCCGAGTTAATTCTTGCTTTAATGGAAGATGATGAAGTTTCAGTGCGCAAGCTAGCAGAAATGGCTGACATTTCTCCAACAGTTGTTCAAGCAATGCGTTTACCAACCGGAAACAAAAAAGACTTTAATGTCACTAGTCTTTTTAAAGTTTTAAAAGCTTTAGGAATAAATGAGTTATATGGAAAACGCAACGGTCATCTAGTGCCTTTAGATTTCTATAATTCTAAAAACTAAGACACAAATAATATGTCATAAAAACTTAAATGTGACATATCAAAGACATAAAAATTACACCAAATAAACATATAAAAGACATGGATTTAAAGTTACATGTTGCTGCTGAAAAGAAGTCTGATACTGCAGACAAAAATCTTATTGATTTCTTCTTATTACTATGGAAAATAGATAGAAGAATAGAAAAGGAAAGGCGTGCACAAGTTAAAGTTTTACTTAATGTTCTTGTTAATCACCTCAACAATAAATTGCATCACGAATCACGAAGCATTTGATATTGGCAAGCAAGGTTATGCCTACGGATATAATTTAGTGTTCATGGCAGTTGCACGCAGAATGATGTTAAAACAATCTTCAATAAATCAATTCAACAGAATCTCTACAGCTTGGCTGGATGTTTCCAAATCGCCTGTAATTTTATCTGTGCCAGAAAATCCCAAAGTTGAAATAATAGATGCATGGACAAATGCTGTAGCTTTTCCTAATGGAGCAGGAACCTATGCATTCGTTTCAACCACATGGGCTGGTGACCTACCTAAAGGGTTTAAACAAATAACTTTACCAACAAACAATGCATACATCAAAATTGCGTCTCACGTCGATGAGTATAAATTATCAACATGGAAGAATTCGTTTGATATAGATGAACCTTGTTGTGATGTGAATGAATTTATGACACCAGAAGATCAAGTTAAAAAAATGGATGCAAAAACTTTCTTTGGAATGTTTGCACAGGAATTAAAAAAGAATCCGCCAATAAAAAAATATTCTAAAATTTTAGGTAAACTTAAAAAGATTGGTATGGAAGTTGAAAAAGATTTTGATACCAATAAGCTGTCTACTGTAATGCTTGCATCATTAGACCGTGGTATGCAACAGGCAAGAAAGGAGAAGCATGACACCACAAACTTTATCAAATGAAATGTTTCAACAAATTGTAGTCACCTTGTTTGAACCAGCAGAAATTAAATTCATAGCACACGAATTAATTAAACGCTTAGGCAATGATTCTAAAGAAATAATATCAGTTGGAGCTAAGAGATTTAATTTACCTGATGATGAATTCTTTGCAGCTTTAATACAAGAGAAAATAGTATCAATAAGTAATGACTGGTTAACCCCAGAAGAAAAAATAAGCTTTAGCATATTATCTCAATTCATTAATTAATACATTTTCAGTTGTCTACAAATTGGAAGTAACTGAGGTCGTGTACGGATTACTCAAAGCAAAGATTGCTTGATTTCAGGTGTATTCTTTCGCATTCTTTAGGATAATCCAGATAACGAAATATTTACTCAAAGGAAATATGGCTAAAAAAAATAAAAAAGTAGAAACAGTCATAAAAGATGGAACGTCCAAAAAGAATTTAAAAGTATTAGGCCAAGAATTTGTTAATTGGGCTAAGTTTGATGATGCATTAAATTGGAAAGAATTTTTTGTTACTCAAGATATTGCAATATCAGATGTCTTTGAATGGATGACAGACAGAGATTTTGCCAAGCATATTGAGATTGGTAAATATTTAATAGGCGGAAGAAGAGAAAAATTAGCTCTTGTAAATAAAGCAAATCCTTCAATAGTTTTAGCCAGCCAACCTCTCTATGACATGGAATATAGAGATTACAAAGCTTCCCTACTCAAGGATCAATCGAACGTACAAAAAACTGTAAAGTTATTTGTTGAGTCATTTCAAACACCAGAAGATTTTCCAAAAAGAGGAAGCATATGAACGTTGAAATCCAACTTAAGTTAAACAGATTCAAACCAAAACCATATCAGCTTGGATTATTTGCAGCAGTAGAAAATGAAGGCTATAAAAAAGTATTAGCAATATGGCCACGCAGAAGTGCCAAAAGTTTATGCGCTTGGAATTTAATGATTAGGCAGGCAGTAAAACAAGTTGGAGTTTATTTTTATTGTTTACCAACTTTTAGGCAAGCAAAATTAGTAATTTATCAAGGCATCACGAATGATGGTACAACCTTTCTGGATTACATCCCACAAGAACTCATAGTTTCTAAGAATGATACAGAAATGAAAATTAAATTAATTAATGGAAGTATCATACAACTAATTGGTTCTGATACATATGACACATCTCTTGTTGGAACAAATCCACGCATGATTATTTTTGATGAGATGGCATTAAGTGATCCGAGAGCATATCAATTTGTTAGACCTATATTGAATGCAAACGATGGCATAGTTATTATATTGAGTACACCACGTGGACGAAACTTTTTATGGGAAATATATAACATAGCCAAAGATAGTCCGGATTGGTATTGTTCAAAATTAACTTTGGATGACACACAACATATTTCTATGCATGATATCCAAAAAGAAATTGCATCAGGAGAATTAAGCGAATGTCTGTCACTCCAGGAATATTTTACATCGTTTGAGCAAGGAATAGAAGGTTCTTATTATGCACGCTACCTAGATAAAATGAGAATTGAAAATCGCATTAGTGCCGTACCATGGGAGCCTGCATATCAAGTGAATTGTTCTTTCGATTTGGGTGTCAGAGATTCGACTACTATTTTGTGGTTTCAAGTTATTGGGCAGACAATAAGAATTATAGATGAGTACAGTAACCAAAAAATGGGATTAGAACATTACGTAGGTATCATAAAAGGAAAACCTTATACATATAATAAATTTTTCTTTCCACATGACATCAAGGTAATGGAATTAGGTTCTGGCTTAACACGTATTGATAAGCTCAAACAGCTTGGAATTAAAGCAACATTAGTCGATAATATCCCAGTACTTGATGGAATAGAATGTGTAAGAAGCACGTTACCTAAAATATGGATTGATGAGAAATGTAAAAAGATTATTTTAGCTCTGGAAAAATATAGGCAGGAATGGGACGATAAAAGAAAAGTTTATAAAAACCAACCACTTCACGATCATCACTCGGATTGGGCCGACAATATCAGGTACCTTTGCCTAAGCCTGCCTAAAACCAAAGATGGATTAACTGCAGCAGATATTGAACGTAATTATAATGAAGCGATGTATGGCAATAGAATTAGACAAGGGTTTTTTAACGAAGATAATCAATATAATAATCATTGGTGAGATATGGAAGAAAATAAAACACATCCCTATATATATGCATTAAAATATTTACCTGCAGAGTTACGTGACGAAGTTGAACGAAGTTATAAAGAGCTTCTGCATAAAGAATTACTTAAAGCTCTAATGGAATCGGATTTTAAAAAGATACATGACATCTGTCTATCACTGCAAATCCTTACAGACAATCCGGATGAATGGAGTAAGTTCAAAACGTCTGACAAAGCGTAAATTCGACAAGTTTTGATATGATACTCTATTGGCAAAAGTATTACTCTCAAAATAAACATGTTCCAAAAAAAAGATGTGAAGATTTTGTAAAGGTATCTTCCTACCAATTGGCGAAAAACAATTTCCTAAATTATACAATTTACAAACGAAACCCTGAAGGTCTTCATACTTATATTAAATGTGCAAAGTGTGACAGGTTGGTGAAGTATGTTTATTTAAATGAAAATGAATATGCATGCAGAAAATGTTTGAATCTGTGCTGGGCAGTTCAAAGACTGAGTGAGCCTATGAGATTATTGCTGATGCTAAACAAGCAGAAAGATAAACTTGCTAAGGCAGTCACCAAAGGAGCTGCTGCTAAAATAAAAAAGCGTATTCATATATATAACTGCAAGTACGAAGTAGCCTTAGAAAAAGAACTCAAGATAAGGTACGGCAATTCAAAACTAATTTAATATTTTCCCAAAAGCGTAACGGCTTGCCCTAGAAAGTGTAACAGCCGAGTCTACATTCCGTAACAGCCATACCAACTTTTTTAATGGAATTAATCTCCTAAATTTGAGATAGTACAAGGTCAAAAAGCCTTTATTTAAGCCAGCTTTTTTAAATTTGCCCGTAAACGATAACCTACGCACACCGCCACATAAAAAAATTAAATAACGCCGATTTAAAAAACTAAGAATAGAAGAAAAATACATCCAAAAAGGGTGGTCTGTTTATGTGGTTTATTCTTCTCTTTATGATTTTTTAAAATCATCATGGCGAATCTGCCAAATGTAAAACGATCATGCTGATTGTGAGTAAATAGCTGAATGTAAGTGGACTAAAGGCGAATCTGCCAATTATAAAGTAATATGCTTTTAAGAGAAGGATATACATTTGTAAGTGTAATCCTTCTCTTTTTGGTTTCCTGAAGGCGTAGCTTAACCATTCCAAATGGTTAGCGAAGCCTCCTAACATGGACGTTACTGTAGTAACGTACACTACCGTTACCGTTACCGTTGAACTAAAAATTAAAGAAAGTGCTTGTAGGGGCATGTTTCAAAAAAATGTGGGGGGAACACCTCCCTAATGTGGGGGGAACACCTCTTGAAGAACACCTCTAGATCAAGCTTCATTAATTTTTGCTAAATTTTCTTAGTATTTTGGCTTTTTTCATTTTTTCATTGTTTGCTCGTACTTTGCCACCCTTAGACGATGCCATTTTAATTTTTCCTTGGTCTTTGAGAAATTCTAATTCTTTTTCATGTTTTTTTAATGTATAAAAGGTTTCATTGTTGCATTCTAAAAAGCCTTTCTCGCCTGTCCATGCAATTTTTATTTTAGGTAATAGTTTTTCAGGCAGGTCGCATTCCTTTAGAAGTTCTTTCCATTTGTTATCATCTATAACTATAAAACCATGCTTTAATAGATATGGTGATTGTTTGCTAAATTCTTCTACTAATTTCCATTGTAATATATGTAATCGTGCCTGGTATGAGGAATGTGCAAATTTTACTGGTGGCTCTTCTAATAATGGAAGGATGAACGATTTATCATTCTTTTGATTGTGTATATAATAAGGTAGTAAAGGAGGTTGTATGGAAATTAACCATCCGCCTTGGTGCGAGAATTTAGATTTTGGTGAGCATTCAGATAAGCTTATTAATCTTGATGTAATATCGGCATTTGCGAACTTCCAATGATCTAAAGCATGAATTAATCTATTAATTATAGTTATTACTTTGTGTGTTTTGTAACCAAGTTTTTCTGCGATTTCTTTAGCTCTACCTGGATAACTCAAAAGAGAATAGTTTGGGTTTCCATTTCTTAATTTATCGTAAGTTTCTTTTATAAATGATCTTAGTAAGCGTATTGTGATTAGTTTTT
>DATGFZ010000272.1:0-3382 GCA_035308805.1 Puia sp.
TACCTGATCAACGGAATTTTCCGGGGCGCCGGTAATGCTTCAATCGCTATGTGGACTTTGTGTTTGGCAAACGGATTGAATATTATTCTTTGCCCAATACTGATTCATCGATATGGCGTGCGTGGTGCAGGTATGGCAACCACAATCGGACGCGGCGCCGGAGTCTGTTTTCAGCTTTATCATCTATTTAAAGGAAGTGGCGCTATTCATATTTTGAAAAAATATTTTGTTCCCGATTGGGAAATAATAAGATCTGTTTTGACAATAGCGTGGAGTGGAACCGCCCAATTTCTAATCGGATCAGCCAGCTGGATTATTATGTTGCGGATCATTTCGCAATTCGGTAATGCCACCATTTCTGGTTACCAGGTAGCGATAAGAATCTTATTATTTTTTTTATTGCCCGCATGGGGGATGAGCAATGCGACTGCAACATTGGTTGGTCAAAACCTTGGAGCTAAACAACCGGAGCGCGCGGAAAAATCTGTCTGGAAAACGGCAAAATACAATGCGATTTTTATGGCGATAATTACCCTGTTGTTTTTATTTTCCTCGGCTCCGATCGTTGAATTCATGAACCCGGATAAAGCAGTGCAAACAGTCGCAATCCAGGTATTGCATATTGTAACAGCCGGATATATTTTTTACGGCGTGGGAATGGTTTTGATGAACGCTTTCAACGGAGCAGGGGATACCAGAACGCCAACAATCATCAGCCTTTTTTGTTTTTGGGCCTTTCAAATACCGATAGCCTATTTGATGGCGATCACCCTTAATATTGGTCCGAAAGGAGTCTTTTGGGCTATCATCATCGCGGAAACAACGGTCACCATTGTTTCATTTATTATTTTCAAAAAAGGTAAATGGAAGAATACCAGCGTGTAAAGGCAGGTGGGAGTCAACAAAGCTTTTGCGATGGAATTCCTATGAAATGCAGTGGTTCTGTCTGCAGGCTATGGTACAAATGTAAGGGCAATCGTGAGGCAAATCACCGCCCTGCGTAAATCAATAATCCCAATCCTGCAATGAATAAACCAAACATGGCCGTGATCAATTTATTGGTTCCTTTTGGGGCGTCGGTGAATTCTTTCCAGATGAATACGCCCCACAAAGCGGCCACTAATGTTGCGCCTTGTCCGAGTCCGTACGATATCGCAGGTCCAGCCTTTCCAGCTGCGATGAGGTTGAATGAATTCCCAATACCCCAAATCAATCCGCCTAAAATACCTACTAAATGTATTTTAAATTTGCCTCGAAAATAATCAGTATAACGCAGAGGTGTACCCGAAAACGGTCTCTTAATAAGAATCGTATTGAATAAAAAATTGCTGATAAAAATTCCGACTGAAAAAATAAACACTGCAGTGTAGGGAGTCATCTTGCCAATTACAGGTTGATGAAAATTTTCCATGTCTATACTCACGGCAATAAAACGATAAAAAAAAGACATCATTATGCCTCCGCCGATGGCCAGCAAAATTCCCTTTTTAGAAACTGATCTTTGAGCTTTGTTTTTTTTATTGTAAGCAATGGCATTCAGTACAATAGCAATCGCGATAAGTATAACTCCGGTAAAGATCAATGATGGATTTCCTTTTGCAGCACTTATGAAATTTATTAACACCCCGAGTATTAATGCAATCCCGATTCCCACAGGAAATGCAACAGCCATCCCAGCAATGGAAATGGCCGCAGCAATTAAAATATTTGCAGCATTAAAAATGACCCCTCCTAAAAATGCACTGGTGATGTTTGAAATCTCAGCTTGTTTGATATCCTGTAAAAATGATCTTCCCTGATCGCCAAAACTTCCTAATGTAAAAGCGCTGATGATGGAAAACAGTAATATTCCAATTACATAATCCCAGTAAAATAATTCAAAACGCCATGTTTTACCGGCAAGTTTTTGGGTGTTTGCCCAGGAACCCCAGCACAGCATCGTGATGATGCAAAAAATAACAGCAACCACGTAATTTTCGATAATGAACATACATTTTATTTAACAGGCGCATCCGAATAAATGACATAATCTGTGCTATGAACTTCATAATTATCTTTTGGATTCAGTACTCTTAGTGAAACCGTATGTTTTCCTTTTTGCAATAAATATTTCCAACACAGATCATGACGACGTGTGGTAAAGGCTGTAGGCCATTTTACATTTTCGGTTTGTTTCCCATCAATGGAAATTGCTGCTTCAAAAACATAATCAGCGTCAGCATTATTTTTTTTCACGGCCTCACCACGTAAAACAAAACCGGTACCTTCAAAATCAAAAGTGATCTCTTTTATGTTGTTATTCTCAAATTCTCTTTTTTCTATCGGAAATAAACCTGTAAATCCCTGTTCAAATTTTACCGTGGCTGGTTGCTGAACTTGAATTGTTATGTTGTCGCCTTCAATTATTCCGCCATTTCTTTTTATATTTAGAAGGGCATGCCGGAAACTGATGCCATAAACTTTATTCAATGAAATATCCGTGTATTTGAAATCAATGTCTTCTGCTTCCTTCAATCCCATTTTCCAATACGCTGGAATATTTTTATAGCCAAGCAAGGCACCCAAAATGCCCCCGGCTGACGAAGGGTTACAATCCGCATCCTGACCGACCCTTGTCGCCACTTCAAGTGTTCTGGAAAAATCTCCGTTACCATATAATAGCCCCATCACCACATAGGCTGAATTGATTTTTGAATCTATATCGAATGGTGCAAAAACTCCATCCGGGCAGCCGACATCACTCGACCATTTTTTTTGCAATTCAAACCAAGTCTGATGCCAGTCATCGGGGTACTGCCTGTGCCATCTGATAACATCCGCAATGCATTGATAAAAAGTACTTTTTTCAGGAATGGTCTTCAACGCCTGATAAACAATAAATGGTATATCGGTTGAAGTAAATGCTAGCGTGTACATCGCGCCAATAAACACTCCGCCGTACCAACCGTCGCCATAATTCATAATGTGGCCAATTTTATCGCTGATTGCCGATGCAGCATTGGGCATGCCGGGCGACATTAATCCGGCGTAATCAGATTCAATTTGATAATCGATATCGTCAGCGTGCGGATTATTTTGCCAAAAGCCTGATTGCGGTGCTTTGATGCCATTTAAAATATTATAGCGAGCTGCCTGATTTGCATGCCACAGCATGTAACCCGCGTGGGCAAATGCATTGGCAAAAGAATCAACGGGGGCATCCAATCCATATTTTTCAAAGACATCAACAAAGGTCAAATCCATGTATAGATCATCATACAACCCTGGGTTATTTTTCATCGTTTTTTCCAGGTAACCATCATACCACAATAGGGGCTGATAATTTTGAATAAAGCTGCCTTCAAAGCGAAATTCATAAGGACCTCCAAACGTAACGCCAATG
>DATGFZ010000273.1:0-2985 GCA_035308805.1 Puia sp.
AGTAACAAGTTGCTGTTTCTTATGTCATGTCTTGTCATGACAGGCTATAGGAAATACAAGTTCATTCCAAATCATATTCATTTCATATTTTTAATAAATAGATTGCTGGTAAGATCATTCCCATTACACAATATAACCCAAAACTGAAATTGCTATCATGGAAGTACATCATCATCCACATGTAGAAAAGAAAAATTTCAAAGAATATTTTTTAGAATTCTTAATGATATTTCTTGCAGTAACACTTGGATTTTTTGCAGAGAATATCAGGGAATATTTTGTTGACAAAGGAAAGGAAAAAGAATACATCAGATCATTTGCAGAAGATCTTTCAAATGATGAGATTCAATTGCCGCATTTAATAAGTTTTATCAGGTGGCAGATACGCGCTGCAGATTCACTTCCCTTATTACTAAAAAATGTTGACACAAAAATACCCGCCAACTCCACATATTATTTTCTGCGAGGCATGGAAAGGCAACAAGGCATAAATATATTTATAACCGACAGAACAATAGCGCAGGTAAGAAATTCAGGAGAAATGAGATTGATAAGGAACAAACAAATTTCTGACAGCCTGATAGATTACTACAAACAAATAGAATTTGTTGCTTATCTCCAAGAAGCTTTATTTAATATGAGGGGAGGATTGGCGGAAGCTTTACGGCCCCTTCTTAACAGCTATGATTATGACAAAATTTCTGATAGTTTGGATCATCTTATTAATCCGCAAGAGATCTTGCACCTCAGATCGGCTGACCCTAATGCAATTAATAATTGTCTTCTTAGCGTGAGCAATATAAAAGGATTAAGCAGGGGAATAATCACAATGATCATCGGCATAAAAAATAAAGCAGAAAATCTTAAGCAGTTGATTAATGAAAAATACGAAATAGAAAAATAAAAATAATGGAAGTACATCACCACCCACATGTAGAAAAGAAAAGTTTCAAAGAATATTTTCTGGAATTCCTGATGATCTTTCTTGCAGTAACAATGGGCTTTTTTGCAGAAAGTTTGCGCGAACATCTGGTCAATATAAATAAAGAAAAAGAGTATATCGTTTCCCTGAAGGAAGATTTGCTGACAGACACTTCAACTCTCACCATGGTAGTTCCCAGGGCGCAACTACAGTATGAAAAACTGGACAGTCTATCCATTTTGCTAAAACTTGCAGCAGGTGGCAACCCATACAATATTCACAGGCTTTATTATCTCAATTTCAATTATAGCTTTGGCCTTATCCTATTCGACCAAAATGAAAGAACCATTTCACAAATTAAAAGCACCGGTGCTTTTAACCTGATTGAAAATAAAGAATGCAAAGACAACATCACTGCTTATAACAATTTTTATGAAGGCGCCATTAAAAACGAAACTGTTGACGTGGCAAACTGGATGAATGACTGCAATAGGATGTCGCAAAAAATATTTGATTATTCTCTGCTTAACACATTTGGCTTTCGCGGAGGTGCTGAAATATTTTTGAACGATTCTATGCCACTGAAATTAATCTGCACTGATGCTACGCTCTTAAAAGAATATATGAATAAGGTAAAGTCGCTGATGATGATGCTCGATAGTCATTTAAGCCTTGAAACAAAACAACTGTTGGATGCAAAAAAACTGATTGACCTGTTGAATAAAAAATATCATCTGGAATAAATAATAAAATATGGAAGTACATCATCATCCCGACGTGCATCACAAAAGAAAAAATTTAAAAGAATACTTTCTTGAATTCTTAATGATATTTCTTGCAGTTACACTTGGCTTCATTGCCGAGAATGTGCGCGAAAATATTTCCGAAAATTCACAGGCAAAAGAATTGGCGAAAAGTTTGTACAAAGAAATTTATTCCGATTCTGTTACTATTCAGCAAAAATTAGAAGGCAGGCTGGAGAAAGAAAATTACATTAAATATTTCGTTTCGTATTTGCACGATAGCAGTTTAACCCATCTTTCCCCCAGGTTTTATCCCGCATTTACTTCCGCTTTCGTTAGCACATTAACTATGATTTTTGAACCCAAAGACGGCATCTTAAGTCAACTCAGGAACTCTGGAGCATTGCGTTATTTCAAGAGCAGCAAACTACAGGAAGAAATAGGCAATATCAGTGTTGCGATCGCTTATGTAAAATCCAGGAATGTTGAAGAAGGTACATTTAGAGATTTAAAGGTGTGGTCATTTCTTATAGCACATTACGATTACAAATGGTTTGAAGAATTAAACAGGCTGCAGGCAAAATCACTTCATTCTGCATTTATTGAAGACTGGTTCAAAAAATTAAGTTTGGATTCGCTTCCAATGCCAACGATCATAAACCGGGATCAGTTCAACAAAGTGGAGGCTTCAAACATAGCTTCAGAATACTTGATCATTATCAGAGGCACTCGTATTTTATCATATACGGAATATGTAAAAATGAATCATGAACTGCTCGAAACCTTACGAAATGAATACGATTTATCAGGTGAATAGTGAAACGCTAACTACAAACTCAAAACTAAAAACTGTCAACTAAAATAATGGAAGTACATAATCACCCAAACGTAGAAAAGAAAAAGTTCAAAGAATATTTTTTAGAATTCTTAATGATATTTCTTGCGGTAACACTCGGCTTTTTTGCAGAAAACATAAGAGAAAGCATGGTTGAAAAAGAAACAGAAAGAACCTACATAGAATCGTTCTACAAAGACATTAGCAATGATGAACAACAAATACCGCGGCTTATTAAATCCCAGGGCTTCCAAATAAAATGTGCAGACTCTCTTGTTACACTACTTGATAGTTCGGATATAAAAAAAATTGCAAATTTTATTTATTATTATGCTAAAAACATAGTAAGACAAACTCCTCTTGGCTTTGTTACTACTGAGCGAACAATCACTCAATTAAAAAATTCCGGCGGCTTTCGATTGATCCATAATCAAGAACTTTCAGACAGTATTATTGACTATTATAAAATGGCGGATGAAGTGAAA
>DATGFZ010000274.1:0-3915 GCA_035308805.1 Puia sp.
AAAACGGGTGCCATTATTTTCCGTACCGTATAATAAATACCCGACAATGATTGACAAAATCCCTACGGCCATTAAGGCCATCGACCAGGTTTTATATCTTTTCGGAATTACAAAATGTTCTTTAACTGACATTCTCAATTATATTTTTTTATCTACGAATAAACGTTACTTATTTTTTTGTTGTTGAATCTGTTTTGCCGGCACCTGGCGTTGCTGCTGCTGTTTGTTTCGATTTTATGTACGCAATCACCATCCAGCGCTGCCGCGTGTTTAACTGAGAAGCATAGCTTCCCATTTTATTTTTTCCATAAGTAACTGAATAAAACATCTGTCCTTCAGGCATCGTCAAATACTGAGCCTTGCCGGTAAAATTTGCCGGTGCTGCAGGATAAGGCCCGTCCCCACCCCGGTATAAAGGACCGTTACCATCTAATTTTGGGCCGTGACAAATCGCACAGTTAACAAGGTATAATCTTTCCGCTTCAATCATCTGGACAGAATCCGGAGTCGTGATCTGGCTTTTAAATTGTCTGGAAGCAACATAATTTGTCGAATCCCCGGGAACGTCTTTTGTCAGCGGGAATGGAAATAACTCTCCTCTTTTAATGGTTCCTTCAACGGGGGTATTGCTGAAATGAATTCCTTTTTTTAAGAGCTCTGCCTTATCTTCATCAGTCACTGAATATGTTTCGTAAGCGCGGCTATAGGCCATGTCTGGCATATAAACTCTTCCCGGCTCACGCTTAATATCACTGCAACTGATCACAACAGCCACAACAATGATTAACAATGATATGATTGATATTTTTTTCATCAGCTTTCCAATTCAAGATTTTTTATACTAAAGCGGTTTCTCTTTTTTCAAACGGTTTTCTTTCCTTATCGTACCTGCCAAGCCACCATCCGGTTTCAGCTTCCTGTATATTCGTTTCCACTGATCCAGCTCCTTTCAAAAAATCTATTACTTCTGTATCATTTGTTTTGGGAGTGCATTCTATGACCATCACAAAAAGATCATCTGTTGAGCGCAAATGGAAATGATGTTTTTTCACAAAAGGCGCCATCTGGCACAGATAACAAAATGTCAGCACCATGCCAACTGATGCAAACAACACGGTCAGTTCAAACGTTATCGGTATCCATGCAGGCAAAGAAAAATGCGGCTTTCCTCCGATATTAAGGGGCCAATCACTTGTGAAAACCCAACTAATGCCTCCTAATGCGGTGGCAGTTCCGGAAATTCCATAAATAAATCCGGCTACGTGAAGGCTTGTATCGCGCAAACCCAACGCCTTATCTAATCCATGAATAGCCATCGGCGAATACACATCATGAATTTTATATCCTGATGAACGTACTTTTTTCACTGCTGAAAACAATACCGCTTCATCGTCAAAACATCCCACTGCAAATTTTTTTATCGCCATAGTCTACACTTTGAATCTTTTATTTTTTGTCGATGCGACTTCAAGTCAACCATCCGGCTCTTTTCTGCGGCCTAATGGGCGTGCGCCATTTCATGGGCAAACTCATCCACCGATTCATGTTCCGCCTCACCCATCTTTTCTTTATAATTTTCTCCGGATTTTTTCAGAATATGTTTGATTTCTGCCAAGGCAATGACCGGGAAGAATTTCGAGAATAAGAAATAACAAGTGAAAAACAATCCGAACGTTCCGAGATAGAAACCAAGTTCATAAACAGACGGACTGTAATATGTACTCCAGCTGCTCGGCACATAGTCCCTGTAAATAGAAGTCACGATGATCACGAATCTTTCAAACCACATGCCTATATTAACGATCACAGACATGAAGAAAGTGACCACAATATTTCTTCTTAATTTTCTAAACCAGAAGATCTGCGGGGAGAGCACGTTACAACTCATCATGATATAATAACTCCAGCCAAGCGGGCTGAAAAGATTAACGCGGTTTTGCATGAAAGCCCATCCTTCAAATTTATTTTGACTGTACCACGCTACGAATAATTCGGTTAGGTAGGCGCAGCCAACAATTGAACCGGTGAGCACGATAACTTTATTCATCACGTCAATATGCTCAATGGTAATATAGTCTTCCAGCTTTAACACTTTTCTGGTTATTACCAGCAGGCTTTGCACCATGGCAAACCCGGAAAAAATCGCCCCCGCCACAAAGTATGGCGGAAAGATCGTCGTATGCCATCCCGGAATGACCGAGGTGGCGAAGTCAAACGATACGATGGTGTGCACCGACAATACCAGCGGTGTGCTCAATCCGGCGAGTACCAGCGAAAGCGCTTCATGGCGCTGCCAGTGTTTTGTGGAGCCAGACCAGCCGAATGATGCAACGCCATAAAACAGTTTTCTCCATTTTAGTCTGGCCCGGTCGCGGATCGTTGCCAGATCCGGTAATAATCCGCAATACCAGAATAATAACGATACCGTAAAATAGGTTGATATCGCAAATACATCCCACAACAGCGCCGAGTTGAAATTGGGCCAAAGCACCCCGCGGGTATTTGGATAGGGCAATACAAAAAATCCCATCCACACACGACCCATATGCCAGATCGGAAATTGTCCGGCACAGATAACCGCAAAAATGGTCATCGCTTCCGCGGCACGGTTGACGCCCGTTCTCCATCCTTGTCTGAATAATAATAAGATCGCAGAAATTAGCGTGCCCGCGTGCCCGATACCGATCCACCAGACAAAGTTGGTGATGTCCCAACCCCAGCCAATGGTGTGATTGATATTCCACTGACCAACGCCATAAACAACCTCGCGGTAAATGGAATAAACGCCAAAACACAACAAGCCAATGGCAGTGAGAAAACCCGCCCACCATAATTTGGAAGGGTCTGTTTCTATCGGTCTCACAATGTCTTCCGTTATCTGATGATAGTTTTTATCACCTGATACCAGTGGAGGTCTTACCTGCGATTCGTATTTTAATAATGCCATAAGTTTTTTAATTACTCAATCTGAAAATGTCTTCATTCCGAACCGGATCATTGAATAATTTTCACATTGTCTAATTGTATTCATTTTTAAATATGTACCCGACATTTGTCCACCCCGGCTTCACTGACCCACCCCCGGTATTTTTCGCTTTTCTGACCGACAGCGGTCTGCTGTTCAACCCTCACTAACCGATTCGGCTATTTTTTCTGTGTTGCGGATCTTTGCCAGGTAACTCACATTGGGCAAAATGTGCAACTCTTCCAGCGCATAGAATAATCTTTGCGGATTACTTTCCCTTGTTTGTTTTATCCTGCTCGATCCGTCATTGATATTTCCAAAGACGATCGCTTCCGTCGGGCAAGCCTGCTGGCAGGCAGTGACCACGTCTTCCATATCTTTTAATGGTCTGTTCGCTTTTTTCGCCTTTAATTTTCCATCCTGCAACCGTTGTACACAGAATGAGCATTTTTCCATCACCCCGCGCGCGCGAACAGTAACATCAGGATTCAATACCATTCTTGTCAGGTCATCATTCATCATGATCACCGAATCATCCAATTTACCCACTCCGCTGAAAACCTGGTTATCCGGAAAACTGTCAGCACCGTTATAATCAGCCCAATTGAAACGACGAACTTTATAAGGACAGTTATTTGCGCAATATTTTGTACCAATACAGCGGTTGTACGCCATTTGATTTAATCCCTCACTGCTGTGATTGGTTGCGGAAACAGGACATACATTTTCGCATGGTGCATTGTCACAATGCTGACAAAGCATCGGCATAAAAACCGTTTGGATGCTGTCTGCATCTTCCGGATCACCGCTAAAATACCGATCGATGCGCATCCAGTGCATGTCATGGAAGCGTATCACTTCACTTTTGCCGACAACCGGTACATTATTTTCCGCGTGACAGGCGATCGCGCAGGCACCGCATCCGATGCATGAATTCAAATCAATCGACA
>DATGFZ010000275.1:0-3601 GCA_035308805.1 Puia sp.
TCGCTTCATCATACACGCCACGCGGGCCTACAGGATTCACATTTCCCCAATATTCTTCACTTTGAGGATGCACCAATGGATCGCCGTACACTTCACTGGTCGAAGCAACCAATATCCTGGCGTTTTTTGATTTTGCCAATCCAAGACAATTGTGAGTTCCCATCGCTCCGACCTTTAATGTTTGAATGGGGATTTTTAAATAATCGATCGGGCTCGCGGGGGAAGCAAAATGTAAAATGTAATCGAGTTCACCGGAAATGTGAATGAACTTTGTTACATCATGATGATAAAATTCAAAATGTTCCAGGGGAAATAAATGCTGAATATTTTTCAGGTCGCCGGTAATGAGATTATCCATGCCAATGACATGAAAACCTTCTTTGATAAAGCGATCGCATAAGTGTGAACCTAAAAAACCGGCCGCACCGGTAATGAGTACACGTTTTTTCATTCCATTTTATTTACGGTAAGTCCCATTCAGAGGGATAGCGGTTGCGCGTCCGATGCTTTCATAATAGAATCCAAGTTCACGAATGGCATTCACGTCAAAAACATTTCTTCCGTCGAATATCACTTTTTTCTTCAATGCAGTGACTATTTTCAAAAAATTGGGTGTGCGGAATTCGTTCCATTCGGTAGCGATGATCAATGCATCAGCATCTTTTAAGGTGTCATATTGATTTTCGCAATATTGAATTTTATCCCCCAGCATATTTTTTACATTGTTCATTGCCTCGGGATCGAATACAGAAAATGTTGCACCTTCTTTCAGCAATGCTTCAATAATATACAATGCCGGCGCTTCGCGGATATCGTCGGTATTGGGTTTAAATGCCAATCCCCACAAAGCAAAATGTTTTCCCTTTACGTTATCCTTGTAATATCTTTTGATTTTGTAAACCAGGTGAAGTTTTTGTTTTTCATTAATGTCCATGACTTTATTCAAGATCCCAAACTCGTAACCTACTTCTTTTGATGAATTCACCAAAGCCTGAACATCTTTTGGGAAACAGCTTCCGCCATAACCAATGCCGGGAAACAAAAACCGCTTCCCAATTCTTTCGTCACTGCCAATACCCCGACGAACGAGGTCCACATCAGCATCAAGCCTTTCACACAATTGTGCGATTTCATTCATGAAAGTGATCTTAGTGGCAAGAAACGAATTCGCAGCATATTTTGTTAGCTCTGCAGAACGTTCATCCATATAAATGATCGGATTCCCCTGGCGGACAAAAGGATTGTATAATTCATCCATCACTTTTCTTGCACGATCGGAAGTAGTTCCAACCACAACCCTGTCAGGTTTCATAAAATCATCCACAGCAACTCCTTCCCGCAAAAATTCCGGATTGGATACCACATCAAATTCACCAGAGTAATTTTTTGCAATAGCATCGTGCACCTTTTGGGCAGTACCTACAGGAACAGTGCTTTTATCAACAATTACTTTATAAGAAGTGAGAATTTTGCCGATGTCTTCAGCAACACCCAGAACATATTTTAAATCCGCGGAGCCATTTTCCCCCGGTGGGGTAGGCAGCGCTAAAAAAATTATTGTTGCATCCTTGATTCCTTCTTCTAAATTGGTGGTAAAATGCAATCTCTCTTCCTTCAGGTTACGAAGAAAAAGCTTCTCAAGACCAGGTTCATAAATAGTAATTTGACCTGATTTGAGCTTTTTTATTTTATCCGCATCAATATCAACACAGCAAATATCATTTCCTGTTTCCGCAAAACAAGTACCGGTAACCAAACCAACATAACCGGTTCCAACAACAGCGATCTTCATAATTTTGGTTTAAGATTTAAGTTTTTGCAATTAAGTGTATTCATTTTCAGGTTATTGAACGTAGTTTGACAAGGAAATATTGCAGCCGGGCGTTCAATCATTAAAATTTATTTTCTCTTAATTTCATTTCATAAAAGGCACAAACCTAGTCAAAAATGTGTTTGGTCCAATGCCAATACGGTGCCAGAACATGAACTTAAATAATGGATTACATTTGCTGACCAATCAAAGTAAATGGTGAATATTCTATTCTACAATATTTTTTTGAGGCTGTATAAGGCAGGCGCGCAGTTGATTTCTCCGTGGAATCAAAAAGCGAGGTCGTGGCTGTCTGGCAGAAAAAATATTTTTTCAAGAATAAGGGCAGAGTTTTCGGCTGCCAATAATCAAGTGATTTGGATGCATGCAGCCTCGCTTGGGGAATTTGAACAGGGCAGACCCGTCCTGGAAAAAATAAGATTATTGTATCCCGGTTCAAAGATTGTCATCTCCTTTTTTTCCCCTTCGGGTTACGAGATCATAAAGAATTATGCTGGTGCTGATTATATCACTTATCTCCCGGCTGATTCAAAAGCAAATGCAAACAGGTTCATTGCGTTAATCAATCCAAAGCTCGTATTGTGGATCAAGTACGAATATTGGTACTATTACCTGGAAGCGCTAAAGAAAAGGCAAATTCCTGTGTTATTGATCTCTGCCGTTTTCTACCCTGATTATATTTTTTTAAAATGGTACGGGAACCTGCATAAGAAAATGATGCACAACTTCACTCAATTGTTTCTGCAAACAGAAGAATCAAAAAAATTGGTAGCCCAAATCGGCATTACTGAAAACGTGACGGTAAGCAGGGATACCAGATTTGACCGGGTGGTTGAAATCGCCGAGAAAGCAGAAGCATTCCCTGTTATCGAAAAATTTTGCGGGAAAAACATCCCGGTGATTGTAGCAGGAAGTACCTGGGAAGAAGACGAAGAAGAATTGGACCATTATGCAAATGCGCATGCAGAAATAAAATTCATTATAGCGCCGCATGAAATAAATGAAGAGCGATTAAAAGAAGTTGAATCCTTGTTCAGGCGGAGCATACGTTATTCTGAATTGGAAAAATATATGAATGATGGGCGCGGTCCGATGACAGATTTTAGTTCGACAAACAACCAACGATCAATGACCAATGTACTGATCATCGATAACATCGGCATGTTATCCCGCCTATATAAATATGCCACGATAACCTATGTTGGCGGAGGGTTTGGTGATGATGGCATTCACAATGTTTTGGAAGCTGCAGTATACGGCAAGCCCGTTTTGTACGGACCGGTAATTGAAAAATATGTTGAAGCCATTGAACTTGCGGATTGTGGCGGGGGGATTGTTGTTGATAGTGCGCTCGAAGTAGAATCAGTCTTTGATAGATTATTGACCAATCCCGAAGAATACTATCACGCCTGCCAAGCGTCGAAAAATTATGTTTATGCGAGAAGAGGTGCCACAGAAAAGATTATTCAGTTTATTCAGGCAAACCGTCTTTTAACTACGTCATAGAAATGATGCGTGATCGTTTTGCTGTTATCCCATCCCAATTTTACTTTCAATTCCCGTTCGATCCAATATTCCGCTTCAGATAAAACACGAAAATTATTTATTGTTTTAATGCTGCGTTCATACATCGCTTCGTCACCACGAAATAATTCGCTGATGAATAAATAACGATCATTAATGCCAATCGCCTTTTTCAGATCCTGAACAGGGCTGTGTTTTAATGAACTTGCCAATTCTTTTATATCGCCTTTTAATTTTTCGTTTAAA
>DATGFZ010000276.1:0-10854 GCA_035308805.1 Puia sp.
ATCATCATTCAATGAATTGGGGTAAATAAGATGGCAGTCCCGAACACCAACAGATTCGCTTGCCATATATAGCCCTGCTATGCTCTCAAGCCAGTATTCCTCAAGAAAGAAAAGTACAATAGCAACTTTCTTGGTTATGAGTCACTATGCTTCCAGTTCAAATTCGTAGATTCGTGAGTAAGTAAATAAGGGATACGCGCACTTTCAAAAGATGGTTTAGGCTGCTCTGTTGTTTTTGTATATCCCTGCGCTATGACTATAGGCAGAAATGGCATATTGCATCTGTAGATCAAGGATCAAATCTGGTTAGGAAGATTGTGCTTCAATATTAATACATGTATGTCCCCCTCCTAAATTCCTACGCAGCTTAAATTGAAGATTCGGGGTTTATGACGGAATATAGATTAAGTATCAGTAAAACTTAATATAAATCATGCTAAAAAGTTATTTTATAATTGCCATCAGAAATTTTGTAAGAGACAGAACGTACACAATTATTAATTTATCTGGTTTGGCTGTTGGCTTAGCCAGTGTATTGCTCATAATTGCTTATGTTCGATACGAACTTTCTTACGACAAACATTATAGTAATGCAGACAGAATATTCCGCCTGGTTGCTGAGAAAAATAAAAACGGCGTCGTCGAAAATTCTGTTTTGCTGCCACAGCCGCTTTCAAACACATTAAAAAACGAGTTCCCAGAAATCGAATCCGTTACTGGGTTGGGAGGTGGTGAAACTGAATTTGTAATTAACAATGATCCAGTTAAATTAAAAACCATTGACGGCGACAGTAGTTTTTTTGATGTTTTTGATCTACCATTTATCTATGGAAACGGCAAAACCGCGATGAATGAAGATAATAACATTGTTATAACGAAGGATGTAGCCAACACTTTTTTCGCGGGGCAAAATCCTGTTGGTAAATACTTAAAAAATAAAAATTATAGCGGCAAAATAATAAGCTTTAAAATAACCGGCGTTATTCAAAACATTCCGCGAAACACCCATTTTATAGCAGAGGCTATAATCGCGAAGATTCCAAAACAAGAGACACTTGACTGGCGGGCTTATTCAGCAGTTCCACAATATATATTGCTGAAAAAAAATGCATCAATAAATTTATTGGGGAAAAAAATTGTAAGTATTTATGATAAATACAATTTTCCAAAAGGAGAACTAAAAATTTCATTCCAACCAATCACTTCAATCCATTTACATTCCAATATTGCGGATGAACCCTTTGCGAACAGTGACATAAAATACATTTACATTTTTTCATTTGTTGCTGTAATCATTTTACTGATAGGATGCATCAATTATATTAACCTTACCACGGCCCGCTCATTGCAGCGGGTACGCGAGGTTGGTGTTAGAAAAGTTATTGGAGCAGAAAAAAAACAACTGGCTTTTCAATTTATATCGGAATCCGTTTTATTTTTTATCTGTACGTTGCCATTTGCTTTGTTAATAGCTTATTTTTTATGGCCGCTATTTATGAAAGTTGTTAACATACATGCTGATGAAAACTATTTACTCAACATAAAATTTATAATCACCATAATTTGTGCAGGTTTAGTTACCGGCGCTTTATCAGGATTATATCCTGCACTTTTTCTTTCGTCATTGCCTGCTGCACATATTCTAAATGGATCGCAAAAAGGCTTTCGCATAAATATGAATCTGCGCAGGGCTCTGATCGTTTTTCAGTTTATGATTTCTGTTGCGCTTATTATTTCCACAGTTATTATTTACATGCAACTGCATCTGTTAAATAATTTGGAGCTTGGGTTTAATAAGAATAATTTAATTGCATTGCCTTGGCAAAATTTTAAGAATTCGGCACAGGCATTTAAGAACGAATTAAAGGAAAATAAAAATGTAGAAGATGTAACCATTGCATCATGGCGTGCTGGTGAGCATTATGGAGCAAACTCGAGTATGGATAATCCGGCAGATACAACAAAAGAAATGGATTTTGCATTTGTGGAAGCAGATTTTGATTTTTTGAAAACGATGCAGGTACCGTTATTGCAAGGCAGAGACTTTTCGACAAGTTATGCCGCTGATATGTTGACCATGGATTCTGTTTTTAGACTTTTAGGCAAGGGAAAACTTTCGCGCGACGAGCGCATGAACTTAATTTCATCACAGTCCATTATTCTGACGGAACAAACTGTAAAAGCTTTACAATTGAAAAAACCTGTTTTAGGGCAAAAATTGAAATACAATGCTTTGCAGGGAACGGTCATCGGCGAGGTTAAAGATTTTTTAGGAACTTCTTTGATTAGAAAAACGCCTTTGGTAATTATCAGGAGCGGAGCCAACATACATGCCGGTTATCCTTATGTGAGAATAACTCCGCAAGACATTCATCAGACAATTGCATTCATTCAGTCGAAATGGAAAAAGTTCTTCCCTGAAGGCAATTTTGATTTTGCGTTTGTTGATGAGCGTTTGCAGCATTCATACGATTCTGAAACAAGGCTTGCTTCGATGTTCAATTGTTTTGCACTACTGGCAATTACTATTGCTACTTTAGGATTATTTAGTCTTGTGGCATTAACTGTAAAGCAGAAAACAAAAGAAATTGGAATAAGAAAAATATTAGGGGCTAGCGCAATGCAAATTGTTCAATTATTGTCAGTAGATTTTTTCAAATTAGTATTGGTGGCAATTTTGATTGCAGTGCCTTTATCCTGGTGGTGCATGCATGCATGGTTGAGTGATTTTAGTTATCGTATAACGATAAGCTGGTGGATATTTTTAATTGCTGCGTCAGGTTGTTTAAGCTTTGCTATCGCTGTTGTGGTGATTCAATCCCGAAGAGCGGCAGCAGAAAACCCAGTGAAAAGCCTGAGGGCAGAATAGCATTTATTTCAGGTACGTAAGACTAATTATCTTGTATTTTTTCTTCTTAATGTTTGAAAAATATAAAGTGGCATTAACCAAAGTCTTCCTTCTTCAAGTTAGGGAACGCATTCACTGGAATACGATTTGCCTTTATATATACTTGCTTTGCTTTTTTATTTCCTTTCGCCAAAAGTTTGCGTGGATCTGAATAAATCGATAAACATATTTACTACCCCTTATGTTTCTTATATTTTGAAGAGGATTAATAAATGACGCGTCAATATCTCCAGAAAATTTATGACAGTGAATTCAACTTTGTTCAAATAATATTTTGCCTCCATTTAATCGTTTATTATCACGTAAGGTTTGAGAAAAGAAGCCTTTAAAAGGGAAGAAACCAAAATCAAAATAATTGTGTATCTCATTTAATGACTATTATATATTATGTTCCATATGCCAGTTATTCCAAATTTATTCTGCGAACCGTGCAAGTGATAAAACATTAACTGAAATTGTGTCGAAAAATAAAACCGTTTTCCTCATTTAAAAAAAAAATTAGTGATCGCATCAATAAAATTTACCGTTTTGACTAATGATTATTGTTCTTTCATTGAAGATCTTTCAGGTATCAATTTTTTATGCATAATGAGTTTTCGAATTATTTTCGTAGCATCCACTTATAGCAAAGTGTTTTCAAAATTGAATTTTGTAAGCAGATCCATCTAATTGATTTATTTTTTTTGGGCAATATAGATTATTATAAGGCATGCTTGCCATTAGCGAGCTTCTGCGTGTGTGTTGGAATAATTTAGTCAGGCAAAAAAAACTGCTTCAATTTGATCAAGTATTCATTGGGTTTTTTACTTATTAATATTTGTATCTTTAAAACTTAAAGATAATGTGTCAACCAACTTCTAACTGCATGAAAAAACATTTAATCTTTTTTATTCTGATTTGCAATTCCTTATCATCATTTCCAAATAATAAAGAATTAAAAGCCCGCAAAAATGAAAACGATTCAACATTTAAAGATTGGGTTTATACTCCTGATCGTGTTTATGGCCTTATTTATCTTCATAACGTAAAACATAAACAATACTGTAAAATCAAGGGAATAGATGATCAAACTTTTATTGTAAATGAATATGACCCAGCCAATACATTAGTTAAGGCAACTAAATTTATTTTCTTTCAAAAAAAAATATCTGTTATGAATGAAATGAATGAATGGAATCAAATTACGGATTCGACTCTTTTCATCAATACAGGCAATGATGAATTCATCGTGAAATCAAAACATCTTGGAGCAAATAGCATTTCGCCTTGTAAAAAAGCTAAATATATTTTTAAGAATGGTGTTATCAGTGAAATAGAATACTTAACTGATGAAGACTCCCTTTGTATGAATGTAAATGGATTTGCAATTTCAAAATTTATAAGATATACAGACAAAACAAGAATTGGATTAATTCATGAAGTAGCCTATTTTGATAATCATGGGGATGCCATAATTTCACGCAGGTTTGAATGTCATAAAGTAATTCAAGATTTTGATGAAAGAGGAAATTTGATTTCCAGAAAAATTTTCGGTTTGCATAATGAACCTGTTTTGGATAGGTTTAACGTATTTAAACAAATTTCACAATACAATAAAAATGACGAACTGATTAAAGTTTCAAAATACGACACATCTGATAAACTGATCAAAAGTGCCTATGGCGTAGCATCAGTAACTTATGAATATGATGATGGTTTCAAAAAAAGCCAAACTAATTTTGATGAAAACAATTTAATTACTCGATCTGCAACAGCTCTTGATTCTATTGCTGTTACAAAATATAAGAATGATGCATTTGGGAACGAGATTGAAAGAAGATTTTATGACGGAAGTGGCAAAGCCATTGATAATGAATTAGGAATAGGAAGGATTGTATCAACTTACAACTCTTCAAATCTTCTGGCTAGCTCTGAATTCTTTGATAGTAATGATTCTTTGATTGTAAATGAACGCGGAATTCATCGTTATTTGTATCGTTACGATAACAAAGGACATATGATTACAAAGCAACATTTTGATAAATCAAATAATCCTACAAAGGATAATTCTGATCAGGTGTATGAAGTGAAATATAATTATGATGATTGGGGAAGAGAATTGTCGCAATCCTTTTGGAAAAATGATACCACGAAAATGGAGCGCTGGAATGGATTCCATGCTATCACTACAGCTTTTGACTCAAATGGAAAGGTTAGTGAATATGCATATTATGATCAAGATGGTAATTTTACAAAAGGAAGCTCTGGTTATTCGAGACAGGTTATTGAATATAATGAATCAGGACAGATTGCATGCCGAAAATTTTTTGATGGAAATACACCAATAATGAAGTCAGAAGGCGCTCAAATCGAAAACTATCATGCCATTAAATATGTATATGACAAAAGTAATCGTGTAGTTTCATTAACGTATTATAATATTGAAGACCAACCAACAGTAGCATCAGTTGAATTGGAAGCTGGGAATATCGTTTCGTGCACTAAAATTGTTTTCGAATATCAAGGCAATCGCATTAGTGGAGAGAAGTTTTATGTTGAAAATAATGAAATTCCTTCAATCGAGATCGATTGCTTTAATAGTAATTCTGTAAACACATCAGGCATAAATATTCGGAAAAAGATAAAAAATTAAAATGGGTTTTTGTAGATCAAATCGCATCAACTGACAATTTTAATTATGAGCTGTTGGTTACAGGTCTCTTTTTTCCCATTTCGTCTAATCTTTATTTTTTTTGACGAATTAAAAATAGAGCATGGTTTTTATAGACAACCACTCGAGAGATCGAATTACTCAAAATGTGATTTTCATACCCGTTAAATCAAATCGTCTTTTACTATTTTAGTAATTTTTCCTAATTGCCAGGAACAAAATATTGTTCATTAGCCGGAAGCGGTCATTACTGAAACTGGAGTTGTCACCACCCGATTTGACATTGGTCAGTATCGCCACGTAAGTCCCTGTTGCCGGAAAATAGCTTTCTTCTGTCATAAATCCGCTGACCTGTCCCTCATGATGAATCCATTTTATTCCGTGTATGCTCACACTATCAATGAACCAGCCATATCCATACATACTATGCTGTCCATTGCTGAATTGGAATGGCGTGAAAGCTTTTTCGAGAGTTTGTTCTTTTACCAGTTTGCCATCAAGCAAAGCCTGGTTCCACGAATACAAGTCTTTGGCTGTAGAGATCAAGTCGCCCGCGCCGTAGCCCAAAGAAATGGACTGGTAATCACAGTTAGCAAAAGAGCCTTTATATCTTCTATAGCCGGCCACCCTGCCGGGAACGACAGTGCTTTCGTCCGCATACAAGGTGTGGGTAAGACCCGCACGCTCCAGCACATTATCTTTCATATAATCGTGGTAAGATTTCCCGGAAACCTTTTCGATTATATAAGCAAGTAAAGTATAATTGGAATTGGAATAGCTATACTTTGTTCCGGGCTCGAACTGTAGCGGCTCTTTTTTAAAATACTTAATGAGACCCGGTAAGGTAAAGTCCCGGCGCTCCGCAAACGGATCGGGATCATCGATGGATGAATAATCAATTATACCAGATGTGTGGGTCAGCAAATTTTCTATGGTAATCGTATGCTCTTTGGCAGGAAATTCCGGAACATATTTTTGTACACTGTCCTGCAAAGATATCTTTTCTTGTTCCATCAACTGCAAAATGCCTATGGCTGTAAACTGTTTGGTGATGGATCCAATCCGGAACTCCATGTCCGGCTTCAGCGGGACGCTGAGTTCAAGGTTCGCACTTCCGAAAGCCTTTTCATAGATAATCTCTCCTTTTTTGGCGACGAGGACAACGTCCCCGGGTTCATTCGGGCCAATCGCTGTCATTAAAAGACTGTCAAGGGATTTGACCATCGCCTGGTTCGCCGTTATTTGTGAAGAAGCACCGCTTAAATGGAAGGAAAAGACAATAAAAATCCCTGCAGATCTGATCATTAGTTTACATTTCAAAAACAAATTTCTTATTTACTTAAAGCAGTTCCAAGAAATCCATTGCTCAAATCCGGATTTGAGCAGGCTGTATGGGATCATTTGATAAAATAATGATCCAGTGCATTGATCTCTGTGATTGGCAAATCCATGAGGATTGAACCCTCCGCGCCCGCATCATCTAAAGCTGAATCCAAGTGGCGAATGGAGGTCAACAATGGTGGATTTTGCTTACGTGCTGCAAGTGAGATGCGGAAGAGGATTTTTGTTGGATTTTACGATTAATTCGATCAGGAAGATGAGTCGAACATTTATTGGACGAGTGAGCATTGAATAATAGTCAATTGACGGGGGCGACATAGATTGAGCGATAATTTCGTCAGGTCGACAATAACACCCAACCTTATCGTGCGATGACGAGTATATCATCTCAAACAAGTTCACATGAAAAAAATAAATCTCCTGATCGTTTTGCTGCTGCCCATCGTTTTATTTGCGCAAACTCCGAAAGACTCAGTGGATTATTATGAAAAGGAAAAGAAAAAATTGTATGATGAGAATTACCAGCGATTTACGAATTCAGAACAATATATGACCGTGCAGCAGGGACTCGACCGCGCCCTGATTAAGTCGGGAAATTATTCCGGGCTCACTGTTTTTGGGAATATCATTCACAATGATTATACCCGGTTTAATAATAATATCGCTCAAAGCGGTTTTCCTCCCCTCAACTCTATGTCAGGCGGAGTTGGTCTTGGTCTCATCGCCAAAAGCGGGCGGCTGATTTTCGAGTATAATTTCTTTATTGCGGGGTTTAACAACGTTGCTGTTACAGCTAATGAAAAAATCAGCACTTCACTTTCTGATCTTGGACAGGTAAACTTCGGATTTGATCTGTTCAAATCACAATCGGTCAGCCTCTATCCCTTTGGAGGTATTGGTGCAAGGTTTTCTTCCCTGGAATATTCCAAACCACCGCTGACCAGCGCAGTGTACACCAATATTTCCAATATCGTCATTAACGACCAGTCAGTCACTTCCTCTTCCTTGCGCCTCGGTTACCAGGCAGGCCTGGGTCTTGATGTTCTTGCCCTAAAAACGGACAAAGACAAGGGGGCCATCTTGCTGTTCGCGAAATTTTACACAGATGGTCCGCTCTGGACAGACAAATATAAGATCGATGGCATCGCTTATGACCCGGGCTTTAGGCAAGGCGATTGGGAAGCTTCTTTTGGTCTGAAATTCGTTACACGCCAATAAAATGTTCCTTCTATTTTTTGAATAGTGTAATAGCTAATACCTCAATCATTACCCATCACCTAACGATATCTTGAAGGATTTTGAAAGCATTCGAAAGGACGCCCACACAAAACATAATTTACATTAGCATTTTAATTAGAATATCATTTTGAAATCTGTTGTTCTTGTTGGTCGACATTAGGATTTTCTTCGATGTGTTTAACAAATCATTCCATATCAAAAGCATTACGGTCATGCATAGCAGCAAATCGAATGTTGTGCGTTCGCAATGCCCTCATCTTCTCACATCGAGTTTCAAGGTTCTGCATTTCTCCAGGAGGTTTAATTCAAAATGAAAGTTTACCTTAAAACATTATTTAATAATATAATTTGCCCGGTAATGCACAAGAGTTGTATCAAAACCGTGCATATCCCTTTCCGATTTTTGGCTAATTCATTATGCAACAATTAAAAGAGATTTTGGTCTATTAGTTGATGAATAAAAAATAATCTTGTCTGTATGTTCAAAAATTATTTCAAAATCGCGTGGCGGAATCTTCTTAAAAACAAAATGTATTCATTTATCAATATTGTGGGATTGTCTACAGGCATGGCCGTAGCAATGCTTATTGGTTTATGGATCTATGATGAGGTTTCTTTCGACAGAAATTTTGATAATTTTAATCGCATTGCGCAGGTAATACAAAATGTAACGAATAATGGTGAAGTGCAAACCTGGACAAGTGTCCCTTACCCTTTGTCGGATGAGTTGCGAAAAAATTACGGGAGCAATTTTAAACATATTGTTATGGCGATAGCCTGGGGGGACCATATCATTACCATTAACGAAAAAAGATTAAAGGAAACGGGAGGGTATTTTGAAAAGGAAGCCCCGGAAATGTTCACGCTAAAAATGGTTCAGGGAAGCAGGAATGGCCTTGAAGATCCCGCTTCCGTTATGATTTCTGAATCCGCCGCAAAAGCATATTTTGCCAATGACAATCCGATAAATAAAATAATAAAAATAGATCAGCAACCTCCTGTAAAAGTAAGCGGTGTCTACCATGATTTTCCACTCAACTCAACATTTGCCGGGTTGAATTTTATTGCTACGGTTGACTTTCTTATCAAAACTGATTCGGGCTTCCGAACGATGCCAGATCCATGGCGGCCAAACTTTACAACTTTGTTTGTACAGTTAAATGACAATGTAGATTTTGCCAGTGCGTCTGCAAGAATCAAAGATGCAAAATTAAAAAGAGTTAATCCGCAACTCGCAAAAAAGAAACCTGTGTTGTTTTTGCAACCAATGAGCAGGTTGCATTTGTTTTCTGCATTTAAAAATGGGGTGAATGTCGGCGGCGCGATACAATATGTTTGGATGTTTGGAATAATTGGTGGTTTTGTTTTGCTGTTAGCCTGTATAAATTTTATGAATCTTAGCACGGCGCGCAGTGAAAAACGTGCAAAAGAAGTTGGCATCCGAAAAACTGTTGGCTCCCTCCAAAGTCAATTGATTTTTCAATTTTTTAATGAATCATTATTGACGGTCATTTTAGCATTTGTTTTTTCATTGTTAATTGTTCAGTTAAGTCTGCCGTTTTTTAATTTAGTAGCAAATAAACAAATGTCTATTTTATGGGGCAACCCTTTTTTCTGGTTAATCGGAATTGGCTTTATTATTTTCACTGCAATAATTTCCGGAAGTTATCCCGCATTTTATTTGTCTTCTTTCAAACCCATAAAAGTGCTCAAGGGAACTTTCAAAGCCGGACGATTTGCAGCCATTCCGCGCAAAGTGCTTGTGGTCCTGCAGTTCACCGTTTCAGTAACGCTCATTATCGGAACAATTGTTGTATATCAGCAAATTCATTTTGCAAAAAATCGTCCTGTAGGATATACGCGGGAAGGACTTATTGGTATACCGACAATGAATGCAGCCATTCACGATCATTTTGATGCAGTGAAAAATGAATTGATGCGAACAGGAACCATTACTTCAATTGCAGAAGCAGAAAGTCCGACGACAGGAATATGGAATAGTACCAGTGGAATAAGTTGGCCGGACAAAGATCCAAATCTTTCAACTGATTTTGGTGTGGTCAGTGGTTCTTTTGATTATGGAAAAACCATAGGATGGAAAATAAAAGAAGGTCGGGATTTCTCAAGAGAATATGCATCAGACACGTCTGCATTTATTTTGAATGAGGCAGCTGTACGTTTTATGAATCTGAAAAAGCCTGTTGGATCAACAATCACATGGTGGGACAAAAAATACACAGTGATTGGTGTTGCAGAAAATATGATAATGCGTTCTCCTTATGATGAAGTAACTCCCGTTATTTATAGTATATTAAATTATCCCGGCAACCTGGCAATTCTTAAAATTAAGCCTGCCGAAAATGCTAAAGATGCACTGAGCAGAATTGAACCGATTTTTAAAAGGTTCAATCCCGATCAGCCTTTTGAATATCAATTTGTGGATGAAGAATATGCAAAGAAATTCAGCAACGAAGAACGAATCAGTAAACTGGCCAGTTTCTTTGCCCTATTGGCGGTTATTATTTCCTGTTTGGGATTATTCGGATTAACATCATTTGTTGCCGAGCAACGAAAAAGAGAAATTGGAGTGAGAAAAGTTTTGGGGGCATCTATGTTTAATCTGTGGAATTTACTTTCAATAGATTTTGTAACGCTCGTGATTATATCTTTTTTTATTGCTGTGCCAATGTCTTATTATTTTATGCATAACTGGTTG
>DATGFZ010000277.1:0-9353 GCA_035308805.1 Puia sp.
ATTTGATAATGATTCAGCAGTTTAATTGATGTGCGCGTGTCTTCAGCAAGAATCAGGTCCACTTTTTTTAATACTTCAATGGCACGAAAACTGATGTCCTGTAAATTACCAATGGGAGTAGGAACAATATAAAGCATAAGTGAGAGTGATCATTTGCCAGTGCGCTCATGCAATAAACCGTTTTTTTCTGAGCACATCAGCACATTATCTTTTAGCTAATTAACAGCAATTTCAAAATATTCCATCACCGGGTTTGCCAGTAATTTTTTACTGGCTTCTTCGGCAATTTGTTTTGCCTGCGATTCATCTTCGGCTTCTATTTGCAATGAAATGTTTTTTCCGATCCTTACGTCATTAATATTTTTCAAACCGAGATTTTGCAAACCCCCGATCACCGCTTTGCCCTGCGGATCCAGCAGTTCTTTTAGGGGCATTACTTTTACCTGCACAGAAAAAATCATGTTGTTTTGTTTTTGAAACCTAAAGATAATACAATGTAAAAAAGGAAAACGATCGGAACGGCAAGCCATTTAAATAATATTGCCGCAACAACGGCAATCGCTAATAAAATTATTTTGGAAATATTTTTTTGCCATGAAAGATCTTTAAACTTCATCGCCATCAGGGGCAGGTTACTTACCATTAAATAACTCAACGCAATGATCAGTGCATATAAAAACCATTTGTTCAGCAGCAAAGAAAGGATGGTTTCGTTGTTGGTGGACCAGAATATAAAGGGAAAGGAAGCGATCAAAAGCGCAGTTGCAGGCGTGGGTACGCCTTTGAAACCGTATTGCTGGGAGCTATCAATATTAAATTTTGCGAGCCGGTAAGCGGCCGCACAAGGGATTAAAATTGCCGGCACCAGCCACAACATAGAAACGTCCAGCGCCCCCTGTTGTTTGGCAAAACTCATCCGCAGGAATTGATACAGGATCATTCCCGGCGCCACGCCGAAACTGACAACATCCGCAAGAGAATCCAGTTCTTTTCCGAGAGGTGAAGCGGCATTGCATAACCTGGCTACCAATCCATCTAAAAAATCAATCGCGGCGGCAACGCCAATACACAATGAGCCAAGCCAGATTTTTTCAGGCAGATTGATGTTCAGTACCTCCTCATTAACACTTGCCAGTGTTTCACCGCTTTGTAAAATAAAAATAACAGCAAGCGAGCCAAATAATAAATTGATTAACGTAAACAGGTTAGGCAGGTGCTTCATGATATTTTTAAATTGAAAATGAAAGTACGTTTATTTTGATTTCTACATTTTTAAATTGCACCAATAACAGATTATTTTTTCATAATCGCTTCAATTTCTTCCGTCGTGATTGGAATTTTTGCCATCAGATCTTTATTCCCGTTGCGGGTAATCCAAACATCATTCTCAATCCTGACTCCCATTTGCTCTTCTTCAATATAAATTCCTGGTTCAACCGTAAACACCATTCCCGGTTTTATCGGTTCTGTTTTTGTACCCAGATCATGCACATCTATCCCCAGATGATGGGATATTCCATGATACATATATTTGAAGTATGCCGGGTTTTCAGGAGTTTGATTTTTTATATCTGATTTTCTCAGTAATCCAATTTTTAGAAAAACCTGGTTTGCCTCTTCTCCCACTTTTTTATGGTATTCCCCAATGGTGATCCCCGGCTTCAATAAACTTTTTGCGTAATTATGCAAATGCAGGCAGGCATCATAAACCCTTTTCTGTCTTTTTCCAAACCTGCCATTTACGGGAACAGTCCTCGTTAAGTCTGCACAATAACCACCGTATTCGGCGCCAAAATCCATCAAAATCAATTCTCCGCTTTTACATTCTTCATTGTTTGCAATATAATGCAATGTTCTTGCGCGATCACCGCTGGCAATGATGCTGTTGTAAGCCGGACCGGTTGCACGTTGTGACAAAAATGAATGAAAAATTTCTGCTTCAATTTCATATTCCATAACCCCCGGTTTAATAAATTTGAGCAGCCGCTCAAATGCGTTTTGCGTGATGTCCATTGCTTTTTGCAGCACTTCCACTTCGAGCGGAGTTTTAATTGCCCGCAATTGTTTCATGATCTTTGCTGCCCGATGATAATGATGCAGGGGATAACGAATATGCATATCCGCAATAAAACGATATTCTGCCGTTTGCACCAGGCTTGCCTTCCTGTCGTTCTCATTTGAATCTAAATAGATATGATCGGCAAGATGGATCCATTGCTGCAACAAAGCATCAATGGCATCAAGCCAGACAATCGTTTGGATGCCGGTCATTTTTTTTGCTTCCTCGGCACTCATTCTTTTTCCATCCCATTTTTCTTTTAATTCATTGGGACGAACCAATACCATTACCTCACGATATTTAGGATCAGGATGATCCGGATAGATAATCACCATGCTCCCTTCCTGCGTGACGCCGCTCAACCAAAACAAATCGCTGTTCTGTTTAAATGAAAATAATGCGTCGCCATTTGAAGGCACCTCATCATTGCTGACAAACAGCGCAATCGAATTGGGCAATAATTCTTTACTGAAACGCTGACGGTTCAGGACAAAAAGCTGGGGGTTAAGGGGAAGGTATTTCATGCAGACGATTGTTTATTTATGCTCTAAATGTAAGGAATGATTTATTTGTTAAAATCCTGAATCTTTTAATAATGAAATTTTGTTTACTTGCGGCGTCGCCGGTGAAAGGGTGGTTATGGCTGCTCCTTTGCAAAATTCAGTACGTGCCCAAACGCAAAAAAGGAGGTAGTTTCTAAACTTTCGTCGTGGTTCACCAAAGGAAAACAATGTATTAAAATTCTATAAACTAACAACCGTTAGTTTCATATAATCTAAAAAAATAAGAGTTTTATTAGTTATTCTCAAAATAAATGGACTTTTTAAGCCTTGTATTAGACAAAATTAAATTTTACCTTTGTTTCTCAAAAACAGGTGTTTGTTATGTCGATTCCAACGATTGCCTTTCCAACTCATAAATTGATAAAACTCGGACTTCGTCTGGTTGATACCATTCATTACCAATTAACCCCCGAAGAGCTTGTAAAGGATACACTCCGCCTGCACCAGGGCGTACTCAGTGATACGGAAGCACTGGTCATAAAAACCGGAAAATTTACCGGGCGATGTCCCAAAGACAGGTTTATCGTAAAGGATGAAACCAACGCCGAAACAATCAATTGGAATGATATCAACCAGCCGATAGAAGAAAAATATTTCGATATCATTTTCAAGAAAGTCACCGATTATATAAACAGACTTCCCCAGTTGTGGATCCGCGATTGTTATGCATGTGCCGATGAAAATTATCGCATCAACATTCGCGTAATTACCGAGGATCCGTCTATGAACCTATTTGCATACAATATGTTTTTGCGCCCGACGGAAGACGAGCTGGAAGATTTTATGACGGGCTGGCATATTTTATCGGTACCAGGTCTATCGTTGAATTCGGCTGAATGTGGTATTGTCAATCAAAACGCAACCGTGATCTCATTTAAGCATAAAATGATTCTTATTGCCGGTTCGGGCTATACCGGCGAAATGAAAAAATCGATTTTTACGATCCTTAACTATATTCTCCCCAAAGAAAGAAATGTATTGAGCATGCATTGCTCCGCCAATACCGGGCAAGCAGGAGACACCGCCATTTTTTTCGGATTGAGCGGAACGGGCAAAACCACGCTGAGTACAGATCCCAAAAGAAAATTAATTGGTGATGATGAGCATGGGTGGTCTGACGATGGCATTTTCAATTTTGAAGGCGGCTGCTATGCCAAATGCATTGACCTGAGAGAAGATAAAGAACCGGAAATTTATAATGCCGTTCGTTTTGGTGCTTTGGTTGAAAATGTCGGGTTCTATCCGGGTACAAACGAGATCAATTTCAACGATAAGTCAATTACGGAAAATACAAGGGTTTCCTATCCCCTGGATTACATTTCCAATTCACTGGATCCCTCTGTAGGAAGTATTCCTGAAAATATATTTTTGCTGACTTGCGATGCGTATGGGATATTGCCGCCCGTGTCTAAATTGACTACGGGTCAGGCGATGTACCAGTTTATTTCCGGTTATACCGCAAAAATTGCAGGTACAGAAGCCGGAATAAATGAGCCAAAGCCTACATTCAGCGTATGTTTTGGAGCACCGTTCATGCCCTTGCATGCAGGGAAATATGCCGAGATGCTGGGAAGGAAAATAAAAAACCATTCGGTAAAAGTCTGGCTGATCAATACCGGATGGACCGGTGGCAGCTATGGCATTGGAAAAAGAATAAAACTGGGTTATACCAGAGCCATCATCACGGCTGTTCTTGAAGGAAAATTAGAAAATGTAACGTATGAAAACCTGGAGATATTCAATTTATCCATACCCAAATCCTGTCCGGGCGTCCCGCCTGAACTATTGAATCCTCAAAATACCTGGCAGAGTAAAACGGCGTACACCAAGCTGGCAAAACAGCTTGCCGGACTGTTCAAAGCCAATTTTAAGCAGTACGAAGATGGTGTAAATGAAGAAATATTGGCATCTGCACCGGTTTTTTAAAATATTTTTTAATAAAAAGTGCGAAAATCTAAATAATTTCCTGAAATTGTCAGGCAAAATTTAACTGTTTTATTGAGTCTCTAAGATTGTTTGCCAAACAAAACTCCATCAACGAATGATTTGATGGAGTTTTTATTTTGGGGAATTAATATTTTTTTTGCAATTTATTTTCTTCCCTGCAGTTGTATAAGCATGAAAATATTTTTCTGGTTGGCGATAATTTTCTTTCCTGAAATTTTTTCTGCAGTACAAAATAATTCATTGATTGACTGGAGTGCGGACAGAAAACTATCCTGGGATGATTTCAAACAAAGACCGGATCCTTCCTCTCCAAATGCTGCATTGACAAGTTCAGTGATAAAATATGATTTTGGATACAACACAGCCGATGGACTGACATTTCATATTCATTGCCAGTTTGATAAAGAAAAATCCTGGGGAAGAAGCAAAACAGACTACATCCTTTCCCACGAACAGGGACATTTTGATATTGCGGAAATATTCGCGCGAAAACTAAATAAGGCATTCAAAGAGTATACGCCAACACCGAATATTAAAAAAGAAATCAATAAAATATATGCAGATCTGATGCACGAGCTTCAGGCGACACAGGATCAGTATGATAAGGAAACAAATTTTTCAATCAACAGGCCCCAGCAGGAAGAATGGTTAAAAAAAATAAAAGACCAGCTAAAGGAATGGGAAGCCTATGCGAATTACGGTAATTAAATGCACATATGTATTTCCAGCGGGCAAACGGGTGTCTGTTCTGGTGCTTCGTCAGAAAAAATTAAGGTATTAAAAAAGTCCGTAGAGTTGTGAATCAATGCGATTGATGATTTCCCCCAGGTGCTCTTCATTTTCGGGAAATTTATTCTTGTCAATATTTACCACGAGCAGGGGACCTTCCTTGTAGCTGTCGATCCATTTGGTATAATAATCGTTCAGGCGTTTTAAATAATCAAGGCGGATATTTTCTTCGTATTCGCGTCCGCGTTTTTGAATTTGAGCAACCAATGTCGGCACCGAGCCCTGCAAATAAATCAGCAGGTCAGGGGGTTGCACCATTCTTTTTAATGTTTGAAAAAACTGAAAATAATTATTGTAATCTCTTTTGCTCATCAATCCCATTTCATGCAGGTTGGGCGCAAAGATATGTGCGTCTTCATAGATGGTCCTGTCCTGCACTACCGTTTCCATGCCGCTTTGAATTTCCAACAACTGATTCAGCCTGCTGTTCAAAAAATAAACCTGCAGGTTAAAACTCCATCTCGGCATGTCTTCGTAAAAATCATTCAGGTATGGATTGCGGTCAACATCTTCGAATTGAGGAATCCAGCGATAGTGTTTGCTCAGCAACTGAGTTAATGTCGTTTTACCTGCGCCAATATTACCTGCGACTGCAATATGTTTTGGTTTCTTAGTTTTTGCCATCACCTAAATGTAAATGCTAAATTCTAAAATCAAAAAATATTTTTAAATCCGAAATTTCCTGAAAACCTTGAAGATCGATCAAGTGGTTGAAAGTAATATAGTTCTTATAAAACCTTCAGGATTTTCTTTTATGCAATGATACCGGTCGCACTGCTCTCCCGGGGGATCAATGTCCGCAACCGGCTTTCAATAATATTTGATTCCAATCGCCTCTCTCACCAATTTCATTGTTGCCCGTGCACTATGCCTCGCTTTCTCCGCACCTTTTTCCATGACATCGCGCATGTATTTTTCATCGCCCAATATTGATTCTGTTTTTTCCCGGACGGGGCGTACAAATGCAACGACATCTTCGGCGAGTTGCTTTTTCATGTCACCATAGCGTATGGAACAACTGTTATAGTCACTATCAAATTTTTCCACCACATCTTTTTTACTGAATAATTGCATCAGCAAAAATATATTTTGAATATAATCAGGTTTCGAGGAATTTTTTTCTGTGGGGCCGCTGTCGGTTTTTGTTTTCATTATTTTTTTCCTGATGGTATCGTCATCATCAGATAAATAAACCGTCGCCATTTGATTTTCGCTCTTGCTCATTTTCCCCGAGCCATCAAGACTCGGAACCCGGGCCAGGTCTTCGCCGAAATTAAATGCATAAGGTTCCGGAAAAACTTCTCCGTACCGATGGTTGAACCGTTTGACAAAATTTCTTGCCATCTCCAGATGTTGTTCCTGGTCTTTACCAACAGGCACCAGTCGGGCGCGGTGAATAATAATATCCGCTGTCTGCAAAACCGGGTAAGTCAGTAATCCCGCATTCACGTTATCGGGTTGTAATCTTGCTTTATCTTTAAACGTAACGGTCTTTTCAAGTTCCCCTTTATAAGCAAGCATATTTAAGAACAGGTACAACTCGCCGGTTTCGTAAACATGACTTTGACAATACAATGCGACCTTATCCGGATCTAACCCGCATGCGATGTTTTCTGCAAGCACCCGGCGCACATTTTCTCTGAGTTCACTGGTATCAGGATGCGTGGTCAGTGAATGCAAATCGGCAACCATAAAAAAACATTGGTATTCATCCTGCATGCGAACGTAATTTTTCACCGCGCCGAAATAATTTCCGAGGTGTAAAAAACCGGTCGGGCGAATGCCGCTCATTACAATTTCCTGCTTGTTCATAGAACGGCGAAGATAAGAAGCTGTGCCGAGTTTTTAGGTTGGAGTTTTGTGGTGTTGATTTGATTGAATGTCCAACGATGGGACATTATCCCACCCGAATGCGGCAGATTCTCTGCGCGGGTGTTGAATTCTCGTTGGTTGAATCATTGCAACAATGACACGATGTATTACGCTTCAGCAATAAAAATTTTCTTTAATTATTTTGGAATTTTGCTTGCGGGTTAACTCATTCAACAACATTCTTTACAGGTATTTCAAGGGGTTTCTTCTTGCTGATAAAATATATCTTTTGATGTTCATCCAGAACGCGAGTATAAAATAAATGATCAATGGTGAGCCCATGGTGAGAAATGAAATGTAGATGAACCAGGTGCGGATGCGCGATGTAGCGATGCCCATCCTGTCGCCAATGGCAGTGCATACGCCAAAAGCTTTCCACTCGATGAATTGCTTCATTTTGTTCATGTCGCTAAATTAAAAAAAAACAACAAAACCTCATAATGCATGTTAATATAATAACGCAATTTTGGTAATTTCGCATCTCATTTCAGAAAGCCCCCGAACGCATATGTTTAACTCTAAATACTTTAATTATGGTTTTTGATCTCGATCTCATCAAAAAAATCTATGCTGAACTACCTTCCAAAGTCGCTGCTGCCAGAAAACTAACCAATAAACCACTCACACTCTCCGAAAAAATATTGTACTCTCATTTATATGCCCCGCCATCAAAAGCTTATGAGCGCGGGCAGGACTATGTTGATTTCGCTCCCGATCGTGTTGCCATGCAGGACGCCACTGCGCAAATGGCATTGTTGCAGTTCATGACGTGTGGCAGAACTACTGTTGCCGTTCCTTCGACAGTGCATTGCGATCATTTGATCCAGGCAAAAGTCGGTGCGGCTGAAGACCTGAAAATCGCCCTGGATGTCAATAAAGAAGTATATGATTTCCTTGCTTCCATTTCTAATAAATATGGAATTGGCTTTTGGAAACCAGGCGCCGGAATTATCCATCAGGTTGTTTTGGAAAATTATGCATTCCCCGGGGGAATGATGATCGGTACCGACTCACACACGCCCAATGCGGGCGGTTTGGGTATGGTTGCAATCGGTGTGGGCGGCGCTGATGCCGTTGATGTGATGGCCGGACTGGCATGGGAATTAAAAATGCCGAAATTAATTGGCGTTAAACTTACCGGCAAATTGAATGGATGGACCTCTGCCAAGGATGTAATATTGAAAGTTGCGGGAATCCTTACGGTAAAAGGCGGCACCGGAGCTATCGTGGAATATTTTGGGGACGGCGCAGACAGCCTGAGTGCGACCGGAAAAGGAACGATCTGCAATATGGGCGCAGAGATCGGCGCGACTTGTTCCATTTTTACTTACGATGAAAAAATGAGTGCATATTTACAGGCAACGGGTCGCGAGGAAGTTGCAGCGCTTGCCAATGGAGTTCGTGAACACCTGCGTCCCGACCCCGAGGTGTACGAGGATCCGAAAAAATATTATGATCAGCTTATAGAAATTGATTTGAGCGAACTGGAGCCTTATGTCAACGGGCCGTTTACGCCAGACCTGGCTTGGCCAATTTCTAAATTTGCAGATGCCGTGCGTGCCAATAATTGGCCTGAAAAATTGGAAGTGGCCCTGATCGGTTCATGCACCAATTCTTCCTATGAAGACATCAGTCGCTCCGCTTCATTGGCAAATCAGGCGATCAATAAAAAATTAAGGGCAAAATCTGAATTTACCATTACCCCGGGCAGTGAGCAAGTTCGCTTTACCATTGAAAAAGATGGTTTTTTAAAAACATTTGAAAAAATTGGCGGCGTTGTTCTTGCCAATGCCTGCGGTCCCTGCATCGGCCAGTGGGCAAGACATATCGATGATCCCAATCGGAAAAATTCCATCCTCACTTCTTTCAATAGAAATTTTGCAAAAAGAAATGATGGGCTGGCAAGTACCCATGCTTTTGTTGCGTCACCTGAAATAGTTACGGCGATGGCATTTGCGGGTGATCTTACTTTCAACCCGCTAACAGATAAGCTGACCAATGCTGATGGCAATGAAGTGATGCTCGACGAACCCACGGGCATGGAATTACCGCCCCATGGATTTTCGGTCGACGATCCCGGTTACCAGGCCCCTGCAAAAGATGGAAGCACTGTCCAGGTTGTG
>DATGFZ010000278.1:0-5106 GCA_035308805.1 Puia sp.
TAAAAGAAGCGAAGCTGTACCAATATTGGAAATGGATGGATAAGAAGCCCACACTAAATTTTTCGGAGAAACAAAAGTGATCCCAACAACCACCAGTAAAATCAATGGGATAAGTTTTCCGAAAGCCGCAAATTCGATAAACCGAATGCCATGTTTTACGCTTCGGATATTCAGCATCGCGAAACCGCCGAAAAGAAAAAGGAAAAATAATCCCCTGTAAATATCATTTCCAAGGAACGGGAAGAAATCTTTAAATGTATCCGCCAACGCATTCGCAACAGCCGCATCTGACAATACACAAGCGCCGATCCAATATAAATTATTTGCTATAAATCCAGCAAAGGGTCCAAAAGCATTTTCAATATAAACATAAACGCCCCCGCTCGCAGTGGTCTTGCTTCCCACTTCGGCAAAACATAAGGCAATCAAAAAAATGAGTCCCCCGCAAACTATGTAAGCAACGATTGCCGCTGCGCCAAGATTTTCAGCAATAATGGCGGGTATCACAAAAATGCCTGTCCCAACCGTAATATTTAAAATAGCCAGGGCAAGTGCACGAACTCCGATCTCTCTTTTTAGATTTTCTTTTTCTGAAACCGGGTTCATTTTTGTATAAGTTTATCTCGTCCGCCCGCTAAAGCAGCAGGTTTTCAATCTGTCCAAAAACCGTGTCGCAGTCAGTTGCTGTAGACGTTAAATATACAACACTTTACCCATTGAAAGTTTCAAATAATATTTTTAATTTACGGGTCCATGCTAACGTCAACCTGCAACCGAATATTTAACGTTTACGCATGGTGATGATTTACTTAAATAGAGGTTGTATGAAACCGGGCTAACTATTTTTTTGTGCTGCACCTGTTCTTTCCGATTAGCTTTCGCCATTGATTTGTACATTTCTTCTCGCTGAGAAAGAATAGGGAATGCTTCCCCTTGCTGGTTTTATCTCTTTTTGACCTGCCTTCTTAGAAATATGCGCCTCGAATATGTTGCAAAATGAACAAATTGTAAATACTTTTTTCCATCTTTTGGATCGGGAAAAATTTCCTACTTTTGAAATACCCTCCTACTGTTGTTGCTTGCAAGGATAATGTATACATAATACATACTATTTAACTTAAGTCAACATGAAATTCTATTCTGTTCTGGGTAAACTGTTATCCGAATGCTTTGTCGCAATCGTTTTTGGATATGAAACGATAGAAAAAATCTTTCTTTTTAAAAATGAGGCCAAGAACAAAAAATAAAATCTTTCTTTTCTTGTCCATTCTTTTGCTGATCGGTGTATTGATGTGGATCGGCCTTTCTACTTATTTTATTTAACCCAATCGCCGTGGAAGCGGAATAAAAGTCGAACCGAACCAAAAAGGGTTCTCCGGTTATCAAAAAAATCATTTTGAATGGCCCCGCTCGAACAGATAAAACATGTGGCGCTCCTGACCTATATCGGAATGGCAATCACCTATTTTATTCGAAGGTTGTTGCCTGGTGAAGGATTTTCAAAAAAAGGAATGAAAATTTCACGCTTCATCAGAAACGAAAAGGAAATTAATACCAAAAGTTATTGATGATGTCATTCAAAGTTTGCAGCAAATCATTCGACGGAATTTAAAAAAAATGATATCATTTGCACCCTGATCAAAAATCAAAATAAGGCCGACGGTTTTCAAAAAAATAACTTATTCATTGATCACTTTCAGCACAATTTTTCCTCGGATATGACCTTCTTTGCTGAGCTGTTGCGCTTCTGCTGCCTGTTCCAGAGGAAATACTTTTCCGATGACCGGCTTCACTTTGCCTTCGTCAATCAGGTTCGCTATCAGTTCCAATTCTTGTGGATCGGATTGCGCCATGTATCCTTCTACATGAATGTTTTTTCCTGCTGCTTCTTTTTCGTTTTCAGGTTTTACCGTAGTGACCAATCTTCCGCCGTTTTTCAAAACCTGCAGGGAGCGACTTTGTGTCTGCGCCCCAATCGTGTCAAATACTAAATCAACATCGTGCAAACGATCTTCAAAATTCTCCTTTTTATAATCAATCACTTCATCGATGCCGAGTTCCTTCAAAAAATCAATATTCTTTTCTGAAGATGTTCCGATGACATATGCTCCCTTCCATTTGGCAAACTGAACCGCAAAAGTTCCAACGCCTCCGGAAGCCCCGTGTATCAGCACTTTTTCCCCGGCATGCAATTTCCCGTGATCGAATAAACCCTGCCATGCAGTAAGTCCCGCAAGCGGAACTGCAGCAGCTTCTTCATGATCGATCGTTTTGGGTTTACGATTAACCTGATCTGCTTTTACAACCACATACTCTGCGTATGTTCCGTTTTTTGTGAGATCGGGCCGACCATATACTTCATCGCCTTTCCTAAATTCCTTTACATTTTGTCCCACTTCCTCTATCACACCGGAAACATCCCAACCCAAGATGAGCGGAAAATTTATCGGGAATCTTTCTTTGCGCGCACCCTCACGGATTTTCCAGTCCACGGGATTTACACTGGCAGCATAAACCTTTATCAGTACTTCATCTGCAGTGGGTTTGGGTCGCGGAGCATCTTCAAGTTTCAAAACTTCAGGTCCGCCGAATTCGTGAATTCTTATTGCTCGCATATATAATTTTTTAGTATCATTAAATATCAAAATCCTTTTCTTTTGACCTTTTTTTTACAGAAGTTGGTTTTGCTTTCTTTGTCGGGTTTCCATCAGGTTTGAATGAACCGTGGGGCTGGGTTGGATTTTGTTCGTTGTAACCTTTGTGGTGTTTATCATAATCAGTTCTCGGCAAATCCTCCATTGTATTATTTCCATGTTGCAGTCCTGTATTTTTTACTTTCATATTTTCAGATTTACTGTTTACCTGAAATAGCTTTTGCAGAATCCAAATGTTTTTGCAAAACAGGCAAAGTAATCGCTGCAAAATTTTTCAGGTCAGGATCTTTACAAAGCGTGCTGGCTTTTTGAAATTCCTTTATGTCATCCTTATGATCCTCAAGCATCATATTCATGTATGCCTTATCAAAATCATCTCCTGTTTTTTTACTAAGTTCCTCAACGTGCTTTTGGTCTTCTTTACTTAAGCTTGCGGGTAAAACGATGTTTTTTTGTGAGGCGATCTGATTTAATTTATCGCCACCATCAGAATGATCTTTAATCATCATAGCCCCAAAATCTTTTACACGGTGATTTTTTGCATGGGTCAATGCAATTTTCCCCATGGCCACTTCTGCCATTCCGCCGTTTGCCGCTTTAATCGCAAAATGAGCATCGCCTTTGTCGAGATTTGTTTTAACCAGGCTGGCCGTGTCTTTGCCCATTGTCGATTTGGTATGATCGGCTGAAGCGGAATCGCCGAGGTTTTTAGCACTATCAGCGCCTTCCTGCGGTCCGTTGCCGCTGTTGCATCCAGCGGTCAAAATAATTACTAAAACTCCCAGGGATTTTAAAAATCTCATAAAATCTCTTTACCCTCATTAAAAGAATCTCAATTTACCTGCCAATAATGATTTTATAGCGGAAAAATAAAGGTGTATCTCGTTACAGACACACCTTGTGAACGTCAATGCTTAATCTTAATGAATTTCTTTTCAGAAAAAATCTCGATTTAATATATGTCGTTTTTAATAACCATATTGTCAATATCGTGCCAAATGTTTTTAACCTGCATGTGGACCCAGGCTGTGTAGTTTATTGTACACTATTGTTAAATAGTGAAGTAAAATTTACCCAAATTGTTAATGTGTACCATTATGATAAAATAAAAAATAACTCCGGCGCAATGGATGCGCATTACCGTTAGTTACCTGCTAAAACAAAGAGTTTACGCTCAGGTTAATTCAATATCCTCAAGTAGAATTAATTCTACCTGCGTTTGCGTTTTTCAATGCTTTTACTTATCTCCGGGAAAAACCCTCGTTTATAATTTGTGGCTCTAGCCTTGCAGTACAATATACAAATGACGGATATGCATATTAGTGATTTTGATATGATAGATTCGCTTGAAAAAATAGAATTGCTCACAGAAAGAGGAGTTCTTCTGTCTTCAAGAACGGATGGTTGTTTTCAAATCAGTCTATTTCAGATGGATTCATTTTATGTTGAGATCTATTACCACATTGGTCAGCTCTGCATCAGGCTTATCAGGTGTTTTGATGAGACTTCAGAACTTAATCCCTACCTCGACGATATTGACATTTCAGAATTACTAACCGTTTTAAAATTTAAGTAAAAAGCACTAAAACTCTCAGTTGTGTATTCTAGGTGCTGACCCCTGGCTGAAACAGCATGGTTGTCTTCAGGCGTGAGAAGAATAAAAACAGGATTACCCAAAACAAAAACAAAAAATACATTTATATGACTACCGCAATTGCCAAATTAAAAATAGTAAGCGACGCATTCAGGCATACTAAACCAATTCCTTCAAAATATACATGCCAGGATGATGGCGTCAGTCCGCCATTTTCCATTAGTGAATTGCCGGAAAACACCAAATCATTGGCCATAATCGTTGAAGATCCGGATGCACCCAATGGCACTTTTGATCATTGGGTTGTTTGGAATATTAAACCCACCAGACAAATTCCTGAAAATATTCTTGACGGAACAAAAGGCAAAAACAGCAATCAGCTATTGGGTTACACGGGTCCTTTCCCGCCATCGGGAAAACATCGCTATTTTTTTAAAATATCTGCGCTTGATGAACTTTTAGGACTCGCTGGAGGCGCCGACAAAAAAGCGTTACTCCATGCCATGCATGATCACATTATTGCAGCTGGAGAAATACAGGGAACCTATGCAAAAAAATAGCTGAATCTTTGCTCAATTACTTCGAAGGACTTTTTTTCTTTGATGCTGATTTCTTTTTCGGAACTTTTGCCCCGGCTTTTCGCGCTTCTGACAATCCTATTGCAATTGCCTGTTTACGATCTTTTACGGTTTTCCCGCTTCTTCCACTTTTAAGATTCCCCTGTTTCATTTCTTCCATATTTTTTTCGACTTTTTTTTGCGCACCTTTTGAATACTTTGGCATAACATATTTTTAAAATGAAAAAATAAAATGAGTACTCATTTGAAAGAATTATTATTCCATATTTTTACAACTCCA
>DATGFZ010000279.1:0-22062 GCA_035308805.1 Puia sp.
AGGAATATTTATCAGGTTATTGATGATATGGCGATGCTCACCGCTTCCTCACAGTTGAGGAGTTCGGGGAGGCAGCGTTCTGCCACAACGGATGAATTGATCGCCTGGGGAATGGATGAGTCCTGGCAGCAACCGGTTTTGGATTACTCACTGCGGTATTCCAGGCAGGTGCAGACCTATTACCGGCAATTTAAACATGAATGTAAAAAATGATCGTCCCGTCACCCTGCGGCCCCTGGTCATAATCTCCTTCACGTTGGCCTGGGCGGCATCTTCGGGACACGTCAATGCCCGGCAATCATCTTATTGATATAGATCAGCCGTCCCTGTTCATCCATTCCCTCTGCCACGATGCGTATTTTTTTTGCGTGATCTGAATTAAAAAAGGAAAAATGAATGTTGTTGTCACTGCCTGTCTGTAATTCCGGGTTCCAGTATAAAGTCTCCCGGTTGTCGGGTACAAAAAAAGCAGAATCTTTCCTCGAATAATCCGGCGAATAAAATTGCCTGGAAATGCTATAGCCATGAAAAACATACTGGTCATAGTTATGGGCAATATCGAGCGACCTGACTTCCCCGGATTCTTTTTTCAGGTAGACAGCGAGTACGCCCACTGCACCACCATTGAATGGTGCCATGGAAGCGGGCGGGGCTATAAATCTGATCAGAGCAATCTCAGACAGGGGGATATCCCGCACGGCCTGGATGCTCGAGGGCACTTCATTTAAGAATACGTAAGGTTCAGAAGTGATGATCGCTTCTTTGATATCGCCCTTCTTTGTTACGGTGCCATCGTTTACACCATTGGTCGAAGCCACTACGGGGACAAACTCGTTTTCAGCAGAATTCCGAAATGAAAAATAAGGATGGTCAGGATCTCCGCTAACCACAAGCCCCGGAAACCTTCCTTTCAAAAAATCAAAGAAGGGTAAACTATTGGGATAAAAATTATTGATCAGGTCTATATTATGACCAAGACCCTGATCAAATTCCGGGCTTACATATTTTTTGGCAAGCAACTCCGACGGGGTGGAAACATGGCCCCTGATGATTACCGGTTTCAGGTCGCCCCTCCTGTGCAGGAAATGCTCAGTCCTTTCACTGATCCATACGCTGCCCATTGATTTTTCTATGGTATCCTCCTCCCATGTTGCAAGAGGCTCAACCGGATTTGCTGAAGCACTTATCGTATCCATCGGATCATTATAAAAGCGGACATGAAGATTTTTATTTTTCTCATGCTGGTCCTGAAAAAAAACAGTTGATACGCCCGGACGTGCGTAATCTTTTATCATAAACCGACCGGTCGTATCCGGTGAAATATAGCCGATGAACCGGATGGAATCTGCCTGTTGGATGATCATCTTAAACAGATGTTCATTTTTGTCACCACTATGATACCCGATTATTTTTCCGGCTATATACAACGAATCTTCCACGGGGTATGGTAACGCAGGAGACTCGTGACTGATCAGCTGCTTCCATTCAAAGTGCCGCCAGCCGTGGGTAAGCATGACGAGATCCAATGCATCTCTCAGGCTGTCGCCATCACCGTTAAAATAATATGCGGGATTAATTATCCGTCCCTTTAATTCAGGGGTAAGCAGCAAGGCAGCATATATATTTTCGGCAGCATTATCCTCCAATACCCGGTCTGCATCGGTGACCGATACCGAAAGATTTGTCTTGTCGATTTTCCAGTCAGCTCCGGTAATTTGAAAATCGAATGCATTCTTTGTTTTTGGTGCAAAGGACAGGGTATCCTTTTGCAGTGTTATGTGCAACGCATCCTGATGCAGAAAAATGATTCTTTCCGCCAGTGGCATATTATTGTCATCAAAAAAACTCAGTCGCAAAATGCCTGCTGTAAAATCTTTTGTACTGAAACTAAAAAGATTAATGCCCGGCGATAACACCAGTGGATAGGTCGCTACCTTGCCGCTTTGCTGGTAGGCCGCAAGAAGGATATCATGATATTGACCGGGGACGGCTTCGTGATAAACGACCGCTGCGGTAAAGGCGTTTGGCGTTTGTTCAACAATCTTAACGCCGATCCCCGAGATTTTTACCGGGGGCAATGACATTTCTTTTTCAGAATGATCCGGTAAATGAACGACGGCATGGTAAACATGGCTGCTTAGCGGATGAAAAGAAAATTTCCCCATTCCGTCGTGAAAGGTGTTGAAGGAATCAAGCGTTTGGTGATCATCTGTTATTTCACCATAGACCTGAGCAGGGGATCCGTACTGATCAGTTGCCTGGAAGGCTACGGTGGCAGTGATGTTATCAACCAGGTCACCGCCTTCAGGAAAAAAATGAACCTGATAAGTCTTGCGGATATATCTTTTTTCCGGCTGGTCACGGACCGTATCCGATAAGTTTTTTATATAAACATTTTTATGAAAGACCCCGGATTCATCAAAATTCAGCATCCAGGCGGTAAAACATCTTAACTGATAATTATTCGTCGCTAAGTTCTCGGGCAGGAGGAAATCACCATGGGCATTTCCACGGACAAGCGGCAATTTGTCCTGAAGAATGACCTTACCGCTGGAATCGATGAGTTGAACGTGGACAATCTTACTGAGCGTAGCCGGCGTTCCGTAAACAGTGGCATATACCTTATACCATATCGTTTGGCTTGTGGAATAGACCTGCTTATCGGTCTGCACATATACTTTTTCCTGCGGGTATCTTTTAAAATGAGTTTCTAAAGCCTCGGAGACCTGCGCCTCGAGCAGATGGGCATTACTCAGGGCCGTGAGCAATGCAATCAGCATTCTTGTAAAGTGGCAAACTTTCATGGCAAGGTCAATTGCAGGTGCAAGTTACCTATATTCCTTGTTGGTGTAAAAGCCAATGCCATAAATAAGATTATCCCGGCGTCGACCGGGATCTGCCAATTCCCGGTTGCTCAGATCAATTTGCTTTTTGTCGCCAGCTTGATGGCCTGTGCTTTGGAGGTAACGTGCAGTTTGTGATAAATGTTGGAAAGATGTTTTTTAACGGTATTGATGCTGAGAAATAGCTTCGCCGCAATTTGTTTATAGCTGTACCCGTCGATGGTGAGTTTAAGGATCTCCACCTCACGGTCTGATAATGCGTAATCATTTTTTTCCTTTTCTTCCTTTTGTATTTTTGGAATAGAGGCGTTCATGAGCATGTCAAAAGTTTTTCTGGCTATCCTCGGACTCATTGGTGCGCTTCCCGATTCCGAAAGCTGAACGATGCAATCAACAATGGAAGAAACCTTTTCATTCTTAAGGATATATCCGTCCGCTCCCGCTTTGATCGCCTCGAATATTTTATCATCATCATCAAAAACAGTCAGCATCAGGAAATGCATATCCGGATACAATATTTTGCCCGTCTGCACAGCAGCTATGCCATCCATTTCTGACATTTCAATATCCATCAATATGACTGCAGGACGCTGCTGGAAATCCATATTTTTCATTTGATCCAGGAAATCATTACCGTCGGATGCCGTCATCACCACGGTCACCTGTCCCGAGAAATTCAGCATTTCCGTGAACAGGAGGCGGTTTTGCGATTTATCATCCACTATGCCAACAGGTATCCTCATGGTTGTTTTAAAATGCAAGCTTTCTATTTTTTAAACAATAAAACAATAACACTTTTGGATTATTTATGCCTTGTGGTCTGTCTGTGCGTGTTTGCTTAGCGATACCGACGTCCCTTTGCCCGGCTCTGAATTGATCAAAAGTTCTGCCCCGGCATCTCTGGCCCGATGCATCATGTTTTCCAGTCCGTAATGATTTTTATAATTTTTTTGTACCACAAATCCTTTTCCGTTATCTGCTATCAAAAACGAAAAATCTTCTTCCACACCTGACTGAATGCTCAATGAAATTTTTTCGGACTGCGCATGCCTGATGCTGTTTACGATCGCTTCCTGACAGGTGCGAAAAACATTCAGGGCTTCCGTTGGGGAGAAGCTATAATTCTTTTTTATATTTTCTGTAATGACCACATCCAAATGCGGTTTTACGATACACTGGGTTTGTAAAAATGATTTTAGTTTGTCAGCGAGTTCATCGAGCATGATGGATTCTTTCTTCATGGCCCAGATCGTTTCGCGCAAATCAGCAACCAAATTTTTAGCCGTATCGTTGACCGTCGACAACCTGTTGGTTACCTCTTCCCTGCTGAAGGATCCTTGCGTTTCGGAAAGCCAGTCTATATTGTTGCTGATATAGCTCAGCTGCGATCCGATATTATCATGCAATTCCCGTGAAATGCGTTCGCGTTCGTTGACCAGCTGCTGTTTCATCTCAAGCCTCCTTGATTTGAGCTGGTAACGCTGCCAGATCACGTAATAGCTGGTCCCAAAGATCATTGCTGCTGCAACGATGATGGAAAGCAGGGCAAACCACCAGGTTTTCCAGAATGGCGGATCAATGATGATGACTAATTTCTTTTGAAAAACGCTTTTTGAAAAAAGCAGGGGGCTGCAGCTGACCTCGAGAAAATAAGTGCCGGGTTGAAGGGTATACCGGATTCCGGTAGCCTGGGTCGTCGTCTGCCAGGATTTCTCAAACGGATTCAGCCGATACCGGTAAAGGTATTCATTGGGATCCAGCAGCCCTGTTGCTGCGATATCAAACTGAATATGATTTTGATTGTAGGCAAGCCTGATCGAATCAGGGCTCCATGCACCGCCGAACGAATTATACAAAGAGTCATTGACGACCAGGCGCGTAATATTGATCAAAGACGAATCACTCACTGCAGAAAGTTCAGAAGGATAAAAAGCCGTGATGCCATTGATGCCGCCAAAAAACAATTTACCTGCCGGTGACATCGCCGCCGATCCGGTATTGAATTCATTTTCCTGCAGCCCGAGTTCGCGGGTATAGTTTTTTACCCTGCCATCTTTTGCAATAAAAGAAAGTCCGAAATTGGTGCTTGCAAAAAAATTATCATGGCTCCTGTCTGCAGGCAGCAGGGCATAAATAAAATCATTCAGCAATCCGTTATCCCGGCTCAGGTGCGCGATCAATTTTCCTAGTTCGTCATAAATAAAAAGACCTCTTTCCGTACCAACCCAGATATGGTGCCCGCCATCTTCTGCCATGCAGCGGACGACATAATTTTCGGGGATATTTATCCTCTTTAAAGCGCCCTTTTCATCAAGGATTAACATGATCCCCGAGAGGGTGCTGGCCCACAACGTTTTTTTTGACGAATAAATGAAACAGGAAACACTGTAGCCGGACACCTGATTTTCGGGGAGTAACGGCCGTGCAGACCTGAATTCGTTATTTTGAATAAGGCAGGAAAATACATTTGATTTGGTGCAGATAAATAATGTACTGTCATCAACGCGCTGCACATTGTTTGCATAGGAATTTTCAATGATCGCTGATTGAAAGTACTGGTCATGCACGTCAACGGGGTAAAATTGTTTTGATTTCAATCGCAACATGTGCAAGCCATTCCCCTGGGTAATAATCAGGTAATGGTCGTCTGAAATTTTTTCGATTGCCAGGATATGTTTTATGCTTTCATTGGTCAGTGGCTCATTCCAGGCTGCATTGCCGGTTGAATCGAATAAATGAATGGCTCCCTTCCACGCTCCTGCCAGTAAAATATTTTTTTCCCGGTCAAAATAAATGCATCGTATGAAATTATCCTTTTCGTCCGGATAGATGAATTGTGCGAAAGGAGTTTCTGCATTCTGAATGCGTTTGATGTCTTCGTGGGTGAGCAGCCAGATGCGGCGGAATTTATCTTCATACACAATCTGTATATAGCCTGCATTGAGCAGCGGCTCCTGGTTCAGGGAAATAATTTCTTTTTGGCAAATGCAGGAAGTGTCAAATTCAAATAGGCGTTTTTCCACGGAAACCAGCAATCGATTGTCAGCGGACACCTGGATGGAGCTCCTGGTTACCGGAAAATCGTTGATGAGTTTGTATAAGAATTTTTTTGAAATAAATCCGTTGCTGATGGATATACAGGCAAGCCCCTCCCCTGAGGCAACAAAAATTTTTTTATCATCACACGCTATCCCGATAATGCCTGCGCCCGGATAGTCAATGTATTTTGTCTGATGGGTGCCGATATCGATCTGCAATATTTTATTTGATGAGGAACGCAAAAAAATAAAGCGATCGTTGGTTGCGATAAGCTTCCGGGTAATAATATAACCCTCCGTGCGGAGCATGTCTTCCACGTTGGCATCTTGTGATGCGGGGAACCGGGATAAAGCAACACCGTTGTTACCATAAACGACGATGCCTTTTGTTTCTTCAAAGCACCAGGTGCCCTCGCCGGTTTGCCTGATGGGCATCAGTGCATACCTCGATGTTGGATCAGCGGTTGCCGCAATTATTTTTTTGAAAGAATTTTTTTCTGTACTGTATTCCAGTACGCCATTTTTATACCCGATGAGAATGGATTTGTTTTTGCCTTCAAGAAAGTATACCGGGTAATTGATGACAATGGTATCGCCGTCTGCCACCGGAGTAATGGCCTGAAGGGTATACCCATTATACCGCTGAAGACCCGTTGACGTGGACACCCAGGTGAACCCCTGGGCATCGGTAATGATGCCAACAATGGAATTATTCATCAAGCCCTGCCGGTAATTGATGGTATTCACCGGGCATCTTTTGGTCTGTACCTGGTTTTTATGCTGTGCATACGGGCACAAACACCAGGTCAGCAGGACGCACAGCATACACCCCAATGGCAACCACTTCAGGTCAGGGACTTGTTTACTGTTTGCCATCATGATTGAAAAATGAATTCTTTAACACGGAATCAAAATGATTTTACGGGCTGCTTTTTAATAAATCACCCAAAGGTGTTATTGCCTTTCACCATGCAGGAGAATAGGTTTGTATGATAAAACTAATTTAAATAATGAAACCCTAAAACAGTTTTATTCACACTTTGCAGCAGGTAAGACGGAAAATCGTATATTGTCGCACGCTGCATTTAAAAAAACATTTTTCACAAAAATCAAAACGAAACAGAATGAAAAAGACTGCTATTATTTTTTTGGTGATTGCATGTTGCGCGTTAAAAACCATGGCGCAAAAAGAAAGCAAAAAGTTCAGTGTAGGATTTGGCATTGAAGCGGGCATACCTACTTCACCACTTTCAGATGTTTACAATGCATCTATCGGACTTACGGTAAGGTTTTCCTACCACGTAGGACCGGGCTTTGTTACGTTGACAACGGGCGGGATAGGTTATGATCCCAAGACCATACCGGGAGTAAAGAAGAAAGTAGCTTTGGAAATACCCGTCAGATTTGGATATAAATACATAATCGATAAATTTTTCGTGATGGGGGAACTTGGCTATGCTTCTTTTAAAACGTATTATGGACTTAACGGAAATCTGGCTTCTACCACCTCCGGTACCGGGATCGGTGCGATTTCGGCAGGTATTAATTTGAATGCTTTTGAAGTTGGCTTAAGGTATGGCGTTAACTTCAAGAGTAGCGGCGGCGGGGATTTTGGTGTGAGGGTTGGATTTAATTTCTAAAAAAATATCATTTAATTGCCAGGCACGATAAGTTTATACATCGTTGTTTTTGCTTCTCACAAAAAATAAATTTTTCAGGGCGGTGAGAAATATACCGGTGAGAAAAATGGTTAGCGTTCCGATTACAATGACCATGTTATTATTTATCGTGCTTCGCAGAAAATAATATTTTTGAGGGATGATGCCAGTCAGGCTCATCCAGGCGATCACAAATATGCCGATGATGACTGCAATACATGCTGCGGCGTTTTTCACCCGCCGGCTGATCAGGCCAAGCAGAAAAAGACCGAGCATGCCGGCTGCAAAAATTCCTGACAACTGCCACCAGGCATCAAGGATGCTTTTCACACCGATCATGGATATGCCCGTGATGATTGCCAGCACGCCGATGGCAAAAGTGGAAACCAATAAAACCCGGAGTGTTTGTTTACTGCTGATACCGGGCTTTACAAATCGCTTATAGATATCAAAAGTAAAAACCGTCGCCGAGGCATTCATGCCGGAACTGATGGTGCTCATCGCTGCGGATAAAATAGCAGAAACGATGATGCCGACCACTCCGGCAGGCAATACATTCACCATAAAATCCGGTAATATTTTATCCCCGTAATCAGCGGGTTGTAGCGATGCGGCCAGCGCAGATAATTGTGACCGAGAAGAGAAAGGAGGCAGTTGTTCAGATGCTGTTCGCAGTTTGATCGCTTCAAGCATTTGCGGATGCGCCTGGTACCAGGCAAAGAGGGAGGATCCGATAACAAAAAACAACAGCGAAACCGGCAGATAGATTTTCACGCAGAGCCATAAAGACCTGGCCGCATCCCGCGGTGACCGGGTGGTCTGATAACGCTGGATATAATTCTGGTCCATCCCAAAATTATTCAGGTTAATAAAAATTCCATACAGAAATATCACCCAGAATGTCGGGGTGGTAAAATCCAGGCGGAAGCTGCCAAGACTGAATTTATCATTTGCCTTTCCGATTTCAATAATATGGCCGGCTCCGCCGGGCATATTGCTGATGATAAAATATAAAATGAGCAGGGCACCAAAGGTTTTAATAATCCCTTGCGCCACTTCAGTCCAGATCACGGCCGCCATGCCGCCGAGGACAGTGTACAGGATGATGATGGTGCCGGAAACGATCATTATGGTTTGCATCGGGTAACCAGTCAATGCTCCAAGGCTTAGTGCGATCCCGAAAAAGACAGAACCCATTCTTGCCAGCTGTGTCAGCAAAAAACAGATCACGACATAGGTTCGTGCCCAGGGACCAAAACGTCTCTCCAGGTGAGTGTAGGCGGAGATGTCACCGTTACTCCTGTAAAACGGAATAAAATATTTTGCAGCGATCCAGGCAGCGAAGGGCATGGAAAGACTAAACGCAAATGCATTCCAGTTTGCACCGAAGGCTTTTCCCGGGACGCCTAAAAAAGTATTGCTGCTCAAAAAAGTGGCATATATGGATATCCCCACCGCCCATTGCGGAATGCTGCCCGATGCTTTGGTAAAATGATCGGGATCTTTATTTTTTCTGGAAAACCAAAACCCTGTCAGCATCATTGCCAGCATATATACAGCAACGATGAGGAGGTCGGTAACCGGAAGATGTTTCATATGCATTGATGATTCGAAAAAAGGCATGCCTCAAATTCAGATCGCCGGCTTTATTTTTAAACGGTCACACCACCCAAGAAAATCCCAATAAAGCTGATCCAGGTTTTTTTTCTGTTCCCGAGTTAATTCCTGCACGTAAGTTCTGCTGATCAGATGAATAGGCAATCCTCTTTTCTTCAAAAAATATTTTGCACTTATTGGATACCCCTCGTGAATCACGGGGTCAACCCTGCTGATCTCCGATTGAAGCCATTCCACATCATCCTGCATGGAGGCATCGGTTGCATGGTCACAGATCCAAACCATGATCTCCGGGTAAAAATTTCCCGAAATGCACGACATCCCTTTTGCCCCGTGTTGCAGCGAAGACATGGCGTTGGGAGCATGGGCATCATAAAATTCCAGTTTGTTGTTTTTCGTTTTCTGCAATATGTCGAGTTTGGCTTTTACTTTTTCAGGATCTATGGAAGTATCCTTGTGATAGACCAGCCGGTTGGTATGGAGAAGGGTTCCAAATATCTCCGGAGAGACCAGTCTTTTATAAGGCGCCGGGCATTCGTATAACCCAAGTGGAATATTACCGGTGAGACTGAAGACCTGTTCAACATGCTGCAGGAACAACTCATCGCCATCTTCAGCTTTCGCAAAATGAGCGGTTACCAGGATCACCGCATCCACCCCCGCCTCATGGATCATCCGGACAGAGGCTGATTGATCTTCAACACCGGATCCGAATGAGCCGGTGGCAACAACAGGCACTGCACCCCTGACATAATCAACAATATATCTTACCAGGTCAATCCTTTCTTCAGCCGTTATGGAGAACATTTCACTGCTCAGGCAGTTGGCAAAAAAACCTTTCACACCCGCGGCGAGGTAAAAATCAATAAGCCGTGAAAGTCCCTCCCTGTCGATCTTTACCTGTTGATCGAATGGCGTGATCATTACCGGAACAAATTTTTTTTCATCAGCCGTCATGGTCCGCGGAATATTTTTTTACCGGATAAAACATATATTTAATGAAGCTATATAAAATCCAAATCACCTGGCTGTTTCAAAAAAATAAAATTTACCCGTGGATTGGTTCACCATTCAAAATTCATTGCTTTATGAAAAAAATATTTGTGCTTTTTTTCATCTTCCTGACCGTATCAGGCCGTACTCCCGGACAAGGGAAGCCGGAAAAAGTGCAGCCCGTTTTTCAAACGCTTATTTTTCCCCTGCAACCCAAGCATGCCCATGCGAGCAGCATGGTGAGTTTGCCCAACGGGGATATCCTGGCTGCCTGGTACCAGGGGAGCGGGGAACGCGAAGCAAATGATGTGAAAATAATGGGAGCTCGTTTGAAAAAGGGGTCGCAGTCATGGTCGGATCCTTTTGTTATGGCCGACACGCGCGATATCCCCGATTGCAATCCTGTTCTTTTTCTAAGCAGTCATCATAAATTATTTCTTTTTTGGATCGCCGTCCAGGCACATAAATGGGAATATTCGCTGCTTCGCTGCAAAACGTCCGTAAATTACCTGGATAGCATTGAACCGGTTTGGAGCTGGCAGGATGATATTTTATTTACTCCCGATGATCATTTTGCTGAAGAGGTCGCTTCTAAGTTTAAACAGGTGCCTGAAACAAAAAATGGAACAGCAAGTTTTGGTCCCCGCTATGGAGATAAAATAATTGAAGCCAGCCGGGACCAGGCTAAAAGAAGCCTCGGATGGATGACAAGAATAAAACCGCTGGCATTGAAAAACGGCAGGCTGCTGCTTCCGTTATATTCTGATGGGTTCAGCATGTCCATGATCGCCCTTTCCGACGATGACGGTGAAACATGGCGCAACAGCTTACCCATTGTGGGCAGGGGTAATGTCCAACCCGCACTCGTGCAAAAAAAAGATGGGCATGTCATTGCCTACATGCGCGACAACGGGGACGATCCCAACAGGGTGCAGGTCAGCGAATCTGCGGATAGTGGATTTAGCTGGACAGCAGCACAGAAGATAAATATTCCCAACACGGCAAGTGTGGAGTTGATCGTATTGCAGGATGGCAGGTGGGCATTTATCGGCGATGACGAAGATGATGGCAGGTATCGCCTGAGCATTTATCTTTCAGGTGACGAAGGAAAAACATGGATGTGGAAACGGACGCTAGAAGATGAACAAAAAGGCAAAGGAAGTTTTTCTTATCCGTGCATCATACAAACCGCTGATGGATTGTTGCACATCAGTTATTCTTACTCATTGGATAAAAAGGGAGAATCCATTAAATATGTTGTTGCCGATCCTCAATCATTATAACCATATTTTACCCATTCATAACCGTTAGAGGCAGACCATCAGGCACGGGCTTACCAAAAAGTGACGATGACCGGAACGTGATCGCTGTACTTTGTCCAGGTATGATGGTCGCCAATTTCAACCGATTGAATTTTTCTGGCGAAATCTGCTGAAGCAAAGCAATAGTCAATGTGATAGGGTTTTCCCTTGTGCCGGTACATATACAGGGTAGGGTGTTTTTCTTTTCCCTGGCTTTCCCGATGATGGAGGTGATAGGCGCTGAATATCTTTTTTTCTTCCAGGAACTTAACCACATTTGAATGATTCCCCGCTCTTGATTTTCTATCCCAGATGGTATTGCTGTTAAAATCACCGGCAAGAATCGTTCTTGTCTTTTTCATCAGGGGTTCATAATGATGAATGGCCTTCCAGATTTGCTCAACGTACTGACCGTCTTTGTCACCGGGATTATTTGCCCAGATCGCAAATAGCGTGAATTTTGAATTTCTCCGGGTAACCGATATCGGCACAATCATTTTAAGATCGCGGTTATGATCATCCATTTCAGTGAGGTGATACTGATTGAATGAAAATATGCCTAGTCCCTTGTGTTGATTTTCTCCAAACCATAGCATGTCCGTGGGTTTTTGTACATCCTTTGGGAATAACAATTTGTCCGGGTGCTCACATTCCGGAACGATCAGAATATCCGGTTTGTGGACTAAAATAAATCCCGCTTTTTTCCGGAAAGCCATATTGCAATTCCACGTTACAATTTTCATGTTTTCAGATTATGCCGGGTCTTGAACAGAAATATTTTTTAGGATAGAGATTACCGTTAGTTACTGTCATTTGCCGGAAGAGGCAAAGGAAATGGCTCTTTCCAACAATTCATCCCTGTTTTCTTTTATTCCCTGTATGGTCGGAGATATCGTGATACCCGGCACTATGCCGATGCCCTGCGTTGGTCTCCCGTCGGGATAATGCACCCCGTGACCGGAAAATGCCGTTCTGATGCCGCCAGGTATTTTTATTCCGGTTACGTCTCCGTCCGCACCGGCCGTCTGGCTGCCGATGATCATGGTATTTTTACAGGCTGCCTGGATGACCATGCAACTGTACTCTGCCTGGCTTTGCGTGATTTCATTGACGAGAATAATTATTTTCCCTTTGTAAACCGCCTTTGCATTTACCGTCAATTGCCATAAACTTGTCTGCGTCGTTTCCACCGACGGGTCGGGATCATCTGCGATCATCGTAATGCCTTTTGCGGCGGTGACGGGTTTATCTGTCAGGTAATTGATCAGCGTCCATACCGTTCCTTTCGGATAGCTTCGGTCATCAATGATCAGGGATTCGGTTGCCTGGAGATCCTGATACATTTTTCCAATCTGATCCACCTGCAGCCTTCCGAAATCTACATAGCCGATCTTATCCGTTATCTTTTTCCATACCGGCGTCTTGGTCGTGTTATCAGAAAAAAGATACCGGTAAAGAGTAACTTCCCTGCGGAGCTGCGTCTTTTTTATCGCGCCGTTATGTTCGTAGCTGATGTTCACGCTCGTGCCGTCGGGACCGGACAATAAATATTCACTGATGTCTCTTTGTAAAGAAGCCTCATTGGAGGCCCCGATATATTGAGCAAACCAATTTCGCAAGGTCGACACGGGTGAATCATCTATGGCAATGATTTCATCACCGGGTGCAAGCTGATTTTTCAGCGAATCATTGAATATCTTATAGACGATCGTTTTACCCTGGACATATTTTAGCTGTAGGGCAGGCATCTTAGCATATTTCTTTTTCCAGAGGGGGCTTGAAAAAAAACCGTGGCCATCATGAATTTCCGTGATGAGTGATGCCACGGCAAGGTTATACTCAAGCTCATTTTTTGTCTGCAGCATCTTTGGAATATACGCGTATAAAACGCTGTCCCAGTTTTTAAGGATGCGGTCTTTGTTGGGACAGAAATAATTGACCTCACTCCAGTATCGAATAAGGCCAAGTAACCGTAAAGGGGCGGAAGGAAATGATATGCTGTCGTAACCTTCGGTTTTTTCTGTAGTAAATATATTTTGTAAAAGCGCGGTACAGGGTACTGCTGCAGCCCCGTTTCCTTTAAGGACGGTCAGAGCGCTGTTCATCAGTTCATCTTCTGACGCATTTTGTGAGAGCATGATATTTGGCGTAAATGTTTTGCAGCCGTTCGGGTATAGCTTTTCGGTGGTGCGGAGGTATACTTTTATCCCGTCAGCAAGTTCCATCGCATAGGTAGAATAGTTTTCGAAATGCTGCAGACTGCCGCAGGCAATTACCTGGGCAATTCCCGATTGCTGCATCGCAGCGATGTCATCGCTGAGGTGATCGTTAAAATGGTTTATGATCAGGCATACAGGCACATGAATGGCCAGCTTGTTTTTATGTACGGGAGTTGTGTTGATGAATGTCCAGCCCTGGAAATAAAAGCTGGACATGTCTGTCGTCTGCGATTCATGCCCGTAATGAACCCTCGAGCGAAAACCGGAATAATTAATATCGTGATCCGTCAGCCTGCTCATGACACGCTTAATGAATGCCGATCCATAATAATCATTAACCTCGTTTCGGCGGCATTCACGCAAATCCATCATTACTCCTTTTGCCCCGTTGAGATTCCTGATCAATTCATCAAGACCTGTTGAAGAAAAGTCACTATAATTTTCTTTGATAAAATCCGGGCTAAAATAAACACAGGCCATGCTATCCGGCAACCAGCGAATCAGCGATCGATTAGGCACCTTCGCAAACGTGTCGTCCGAAACTGTAGTTTCTGCAAGGCCTGTATAGGGATCATTCAGGTTCTTTATCATTTTTTGCACTGCCTCTTTGAAGTTTGCCGGTGAGGGATCATGGAGCAGCCCGGATATGTTCTGGGTAAAAAGACTGTCTGCGTTTATCCTGTGGTATGCCATTTCCGGATGAAATAAATTCAGCACACTCCAGAGTTTCCCGTAATCAGCAATGCGGTGAACAGCAGCGATATCCATCGTTTGTGCAGAGACCATTGACACGTGCAGCAGCAAGGCCAGGATCGCGTGGGATCTTCTCATCGTAATTGTGTTTTGGATTAAAATAAAGGTAAGTGTTTTGACAAATAAAAAGCGATCCGCTTACCTGAGAAAGCCAGATGAAATTACATAAAGCCTCCAGCAGCTATTTTACGTTACTCATCACCGTTATTCATTTATTTTTCCGGTAGCGTTCATTACTATTTATCCTGCCAATTTATTTGCCCGGTGACGGGAGGGCATCCGATAAATTCGTATTTTTACATATAGATACGGATATGCTCAGATATTTTTTTGCCATTGTATGTTCACTCCAGTTATGTGCTGCGGATGATCACAAAAATATTGCTTCCGAAAAGAATATTATTTTTTCAGGACTGCAATGGGAACTGCGGAATACCAATTCGGTTCAGGGTCCCGGACCGAATTATTTCAGTGAACGTTGTGCCTGGGCAGATGATAAGGGATTCCTGCATCTTTATATGCATAAGGATTCTGTTACCGGGCACTGGCTTTGCCCGGAGATCACTTCAGAAAAAAAATTTGGCTATGGTGTCTATCGTTTTTCGGTGGCGGGCGCCATAGATACACTGGATAAAAATGTGGTGCTGGGATTATTCAATTATTCCGGGCATGATGGCTTTGATGAAATAGATATTGAATTGGGCAGGTGGGGAAATGCAGGCTATCCCAACCTGAATTATACCGTATGGCCCGCTGAGAAGGGATTTACCAATAACGCATATACCAAAGAATACAAGCAGAAAAAGAACTTCAGCATTCAGCAATTCACCTGGAGAAAAAATAGTGTGGACTTTGCCACCTTCGATGGGGAGCAGCCAGACAGCACAGAGCTGGTGGCTTCCTATACCTGCACTCAACCGCCTGCTTCAATCAGCAGTTTGGAAATGCCCGTGCACATCAATCTGTGGCTCTTCGGGGGCAGACCACCCGCGGACGACAAGCCGGTGGAGATCGTGATCCGCCGGTTTGATTTTCAACCGCAATAACCCCGGACAGGCAGGTTTACATTGTCTTGCCTAACGGTAATGGATAGCCGCGAATAGCTCATTACCTTGCCGCCCCGCCATCAATCGTTAAACAAATGCCGCTGACAAAGGCTGCTTCATCGGAGGCGAGATAGAGATAGCCGTTGGCAATGTCTTCGGGCATCCCCCATTTGCCCAGCGGGATATGGGGCAGGCTTTGTTTGCGCACCTCTTCGGGCATGGCATCGGTCATGGCGGTATGGATAAATCCGGGGGCAATGCAGTTGACGGTGATGCCAAAGCGACCAAGTTCCATCGCCCATACTTTGGTCATGCCGATGATCGCCGATTTGGTCGCGACATAATTGGTCTGACCATAATTTCCGCGGATAGCCACGTTGGAAGAGGCTGAAACGATGCGCCCGTATTGTTGTTCTTTCATTAGCGGCGCCACTGCCTGGGTGCAATGGAAAACTCCGGTTAGGTTCACGTCAATGACGTCGTCCCATTCCTGCTTTGACATCTTGAGCAGGGTTCTGTCCCTGGTGATGCCTGCGTTGTTGATCAGGATATCGATGCGGCCAAAATGCGCACGCGCCTCAGCAACGGCCTGCCTTACTTCCTCCTCGCCTGTCACCGATACTTTTTTAAAGATGGCTTCATGTCCCTCGTTTTTTAATCGGGCAGCCACTTCATTTCCTTTCTCAGATACATCCCACAAAATAATCTTTGCGCCTTCTTTTGCGAATCGTTCGCTGGTCGCCAGACCAATGCCATTGGCACCTCCCGTGATCAGGGCGACTTTATCTTTTAGTCTCATTTATTATTTACTGTTTAGAAAATTCCCTGCAAAATAAACATTCAATGAGTTGATTTGGTCATAAGACCGCGAATAATTATTGATCCGCATGAACGGATGCGGAAATGTACAGCGCGCAGACCATGGATCCCTGTGTCAATGAGGAGGGAATGTCTCCTTAATGCGGATACCGCGATGCCCATCCGCAGGAAGCGGTGGATTTCGACATGATTCATTCACTAGCGGTAATGCGTATGTCAAAATGATTTGCATGAATACAATCGCCGGCTTTTTTTCGTTTGCGCAAATTTTTTGATCATCACTTCCTCTTTTTTTCGCGGGTGAATGGTTCATCGGTAAAGGCTGCGTATCAAAAAATAATGACCATTAGCCGTTTGATCAAACCATATAGGCTGCAGGTTTTTGAAATCTGCAGCCGATTCAATTATTCTATTATATTTGAAGACCAAATTAAAAAGCTATGAGTCGCCATTTGATCGCCCTGCTCGGTTTGTTTGCTTTTGTTATTGAGCCAAACTCCGGGCACGCTCAGTCAAAAGTTTTAATGGAAGCAATGCCCGAGGCAGGTGGTTTTTCCAGCACCCGGCTTGCCCGCCTGGATTCAGGCATGAATGAATGGGTGAAAAAGAAATGGATAAATGGTTCTGTTGCCCTGGTTGCGCGAAAGGGAAAAATTGTATTCTATAAGTCCTACGGCTATAATGACCTGGAGACCAAAGCGCCACTGGATAAAAAAGGCATCTTCCGCATTGCTTCACAAACAAAGGCCATCACCACGGTGGCGGTGATGATGCTGTGGGAAGAAGGAAAATTTTCACTCGATGACCCGGTCTCCAAATTCATTCCTTCCTTCGCGCATGAGACAGTGCTGGATGCTTTCAACGCGAGGGATACTACCTATACAACGGTACCCGCCAAGCGGGCGGTCACCATTCGTGACCTCCTCACCCACACTTCCGGCATCGGGTATCCCGCCATCGGCACTGACGAAGAAAATGCCATTTATGCAAAAAGCAGCCTCACCGGAGGCCTTGGTGTGCACAACCAAACCCTGGCTGAGGCGATGACCCGCCTGGGCACGATGCCTCTTTTCTTTCAACCCGGCGAGAAATGGATGTATGGGCTCAGCGCGGACGTCCTCGGATATTTGGTGGAGATCTGGTCAGGCATGACCCTGGAAGATTTCTTTGCCCGTCGAATCTTTAAACCGCTGGGGATGAAAGACACTTATTTTAATGTGCCGGCAGAAAAAGCGTCGAGGCTGGTCAATTTTTTTCAGGAATATCCGGCAGGAATAAAAAAGCAGCCTAAGACTTTTGGCGGGTTACTGGATATGAATTTCCCCCTGCAAAAAACGGGTTATTTTTCCGGGGGCGGCGGTTTGTCATCTACGATCTATGATTATGCTGTATTTCTCCAGATGTTGTTAAATGGCGGGGACTACAACGGGGTCCGGCTGTTGGCCCGCAATACAGTGCGCATGATGACGATGAACCAGATCGGCGATCTGTTTGTAGAGCTTTCCGGCATTAAATCAGAAAATAAATTTGGGTTCGGCTTTTCCCTGATCACGGAAAACGGCAGCAGGTTATCGCCCAGCCAGGCAGGTACTTACTCATGGGGCGGTGTTTTTTCAACCTCGTACTGGGTGGACCCCAAAGAAAAAATGGTCGTGTTGATTTATCGCCAAATGTGGGGACCGCACGTTGCCGAAACCGACAAGGAGTTCAAACCCCTGGTGTATCAGGCAATCAACGACTGATCAGGGATGTTCCCGGGCATATTGGTCCCGAAGGGCTGATTTCAGAAATTTACCTACTGAACTTTTTGGTATGGAAGCAACGATCGCGTACTGGTCAGGGATCCAGAATTTGGCAAATTTGCCGCTCAAAAACAGGCTGAGTTCCTCCGGCGATACCATCAGGCCTTGTTTGGGAACGACATAAGCAAAGGGTCGCTCGATCCATTTCTTATCGGGGACAGCAATCACGGCTGCTTCAAGCACCAGGGGGTGTCCCATCAGCGCATTTTCCAGCGCGATGGAGCTGATCCATTCCCCGCCGGACTTGATCACATCCTTGCTCCGGTCTCTGATTTCAATATACCCGTCCGGGCTGATGGTGACCATGTCCCCGGTCTTCAGCCATCCGTCAGCAGTGAATTTTTCTCCGGGCTGATCGTCGCGGTAGTAGGAAGATGCGATAAAAGGTCCACGAACTTCCAGTTCACCCACCGATGTTCCGTCCCAGGCTATCAGTCCCGTTTCATTCCTGCCGCGGATCTCTACCAACGGGACGGGCAGGCCCTGTTTGATGGCGTGGTCGTACCGGGCTTCCCTGGAAGCTTTTTCCAGGCTGGTGTTCAGGACCGCAGCACTTCCCAGGGGTGACATCTCTGTCATACCCCAGGTATGAAGGACCCTGATGCCAAAAAGTTCATCAAAGGATTTGACTAAAAAGCGGGGAAGGGCTGAGCCGCCCACGATGATCAGGCGCAAAAAGAGTGTATATCGGTGGGGGTTCGCCTCTAGCTGATGGAGGATGCTGAGCATTACGGTAGGCACACCTCCCGTCAGGGTCACTTTTTCAGCAGTGAACAGTTGAAGAAGGCTTTCAGCATCCAGGTGGGGACCCGGGAAAACCTGCGTGGCTCCTACAAAAGCGCAGTTGTAAGGGAAGCCCCAGGCGCAGGCATGAAACATGGGCACGATCGGAAGTACCGTGTCCTGCTCGCTGATCCCGATCCCCGAGCAGCTTAACAACGATGACATCGAATGCAGCATGATCGAGCGATGGGAATACAAAACCCCTTTTGGTCTCCCGGTGGTTCCGGAAGTGTAACACATGAAGGCTGCTGCATATTCATCCTCATCAAATGGTTCGAACTGTGAAGCCTCGCCGCTGGCGACTACCTCTTCGTAATCTAAATACCCCGCTGGGAGCGGATCCTCCGTTTGGGCAATGACGATTACCTGGGAAAGGGAGATAGCTGGTCTGAATCTTTCAAATAAAGGCAGCAGTACCTGGTCAACGATGATGATCCTGTCTGCTGCATGATTGATAATGTATGCAAGGTCGTCAGGACTAAAGCGGATATTGAGGGGATGTACAACTGCCCCCATGCAGGGGATGGCAAAATAGGCTTCCATATGCTGGTAATGATTCCAGCTGAGGGTCGCTATCCGGTCTCCCCGGCGAATGCCCAGATGCTGAAGGCCTGCAGCCAGCTTTTTAACCCGCATTGCAAAATCACGGTAGCTGTAGCGGTGGATGCTTTTATCCGGGAGAAGGCTGATGATCTTTTTTTCAGCAAACAAATTTTCAGCCCTTCGCAAAATAGTGGGCAGGGTGAGCTGGAAATCCATCATTAGACCTTTCATGGCATCCTGGAATTGTAGTAATCGTTGAATGATTTGCTGATCGGAAGATAATCAAAAAAATGATAGCGGGGATAAGCACTGTTTACTTAATTTCGCCCGGCATGGAAAAAAAACAAGCCATTTTCGGGGGTCGGATCAGCCACGTCTACCGGAATTATGTCTTGGGGATGCTGACCCTGGTTTACGTCTTTAACTTTATCGACCGTCAGCTCCTGGTCATCCTGCAGGAATCCATAAAAAAAGAATTACATCTCTCTGATACGCAACTTGGTCTGCTTTCCGGGTTTACGTTTGCGATATTTTATGTCACCCTGGGCATCCCGATTGCCCGGGTGGCTGACAGGGGAAACCGGAGAAATATTGTCGCCATCTCCCTGGGCTTGTGGAGCATGATGACTGCTTTTTCAGGTATGGCGCGGAACTTCATCCAGCTGCTGGCTGCCCGTATAGGAGTGGGTGTGGGGGAAGCAGGAGGAAGCCCGCCCGCACATGCGATGATCTCTGATTACTTCCCTCCGGAAAAGAGATCCACTGCCCTGTCTGTCTATTCATCAGGTATCTACATCGGCGTGTTGATCGGGTTTCTGATGGGGGGCTATCTGAACCAGCACCTGGGGTGGCGGACGGCATTTTTTGTATTGGGGATACCGGGGATTATTTTTTCATTGTTTTTTTTCACATTTGTCAAAGAACCCCGAAGAGGAGCTACAGACCCTGACGCAGGACGGAAAGAACAGACCCATTCTCTGATCGGGGTTATCAAACTGTTGTATTCATCCGGGACCTTTGTATGCCTGACGCTGGCTACCGGTCTCCATGTCTTTTGCATTTACGGCCTGCTGAATTGGGCACCTTCGTTTCTGTCAAGAATTCACGGAATGAAAAGTACGGAGATCGGCGTCTCCCTGGGTCTGATCTTTGGCATTTGCGGGGGAATAGGCACTTTTGCGGGCGGGTTGCTGACCGATTTTTTTGGCAAAAAGGATAAACGCTGGTATTTGAGAATTCCCGGGTACGCGATATTTCTTTCCATTTTCTTTGGTGCCGGCGCTTTGTTTCTCAACAATACGTCATTATCCCTCCTCTGCCTGGGTGGCTGTGCTTTCCTGCAGAGCATGTACCTGGGGCCGTCGATCGCCGTTGCCCATAGCCTGGTCCCCGCATCCATGCGGGCGCTCACCTCTGCGGTGTTGTTCCTCATGCTGAACCTTATCGGTTTGGGGTTTGGGCCGCTGGTGGTCGGCATGATCAGCGATTTGCTTAAACCATGGCTGGGTACAGAATCCCTCCGCTGGGCCATGTCGATCATTTTGATCGTCAGTGTGGGCTCCACTGCCCTGTTTTTTATTACCGCTCAGAAATTGTCCGCAAATGTGAAGCTAAGGACGGCTTAAAACATTCCCATGATCAGTCCCGGATGCATAGACGGCTCAACATTGCCCGGTACGCATATCTGCCCATGGGGAGATCATTGCATCTTGATGCTGCCTGTATGATATGGGATAATCATGACCGTTAGACCGGTGGCTGGTTTTCCATTTTCCCCAAGGAACAACCAGTTCCCGCAACTTATTTTGCATCTGCAGGGGGTGGCTTCTGCAATCTGGGGCGAGAGCCGATTTATTCACTGCGTAAATTTTTTATCGGATTATCCATCGCTGCTCTTACGGATTGCAGGGAAATGGTAAAAAAAGAAATGAATATGACCACCACCGCCGCCAGGATAAAGATCCACCATTCCACCCCGACATGATATGCGAAGGACTGCAGCCAGTTATGGACCAGCAACCAGGCCACCGGAGAGCCGGCGAACACGGCGATCAGCACCATTTTTATAAAATCACCCGCGAGCAAAAAAACAATCGACCCCGGACCGGCTCCAAGCACTTTGCGAATGCTGACTTCCCTGGAGCGTTTCAGCGCAAGAAAAAAACTAAGGCTGAACAGACCTGAGCAGCACAGCAGCATGGCGCATAAAGCAAAGTACCCGATCATCTTACTAAAACTTTCTTTATCCTTATACTGAGCGTCTATGTCTTTATCCAGAAAACTATATTCAAAAACGCGTTCAGGAAAAGTCTTATCCCACAATTGTTTTATGTGTTCAATGGTTCCGCTTACCAGATCGGGTTTTATGTTAATGGCAAATTCAGTAAACCGCGGCGGGTTTACATCGATCACCAGCGGCTGCATCGGTGTGGTCAGGGAATTAAAATCAAAATCTTTGATCACTCCGATTATTTGCCCTTTTTTCCCATCGCCAATCTTTCCCCGCACCAGGTTTTTTCCGATGGCGTTTTCGGGTGTCTTCCAGCCAAATGAGCGAACCGCGGATTCATTGATGATGAACGCATTTAAAAAATCCGTGCCGGTGTTCTTAGAAAAATCACGGCCTGCGACGATCTGCATGTGCATG
>DATGFZ010000280.1:0-3131 GCA_035308805.1 Puia sp.
GGATTATTTTGGTAAAATGGGGTTTTCAAAAGCCATTCTCGGGAGCAGCGGCGGCATCGACAGTGCAGTTACCCTGGCATTGGCGTGTGAAGCGTTGGGCAAAGAAAACGTCCGGGCACTGTTAATGCCATCGCCATACTCAAGCGCACATTCAATTACCGATGCGGAACAACTTTCTAAAAATCTCTGCAATCAATATGATATTATTCCGATAGAAAATATTTACCGGTCGTTTCTTTCTGCATTAAAACCTCTTTTTGAAAACATGCCTTTCGATATTGCCGAAGAAAATATCCAGAGCAGGACGCGTGGAAATTTGCTAATGGCTGTCGCCAATAAGTTTGGATACATCCTGTTAAACACGTCGAACAAAAGCGAACTGGCAACAGGATACGGGACTCTGTACGGCGATATGGCCGGGGGGCTGAGCGTTTTGGGGGATGTGTATAAAATGCAGGTTTATGCTCTGGCTAAATTTATTAACCAAAAAGGTGAGATCATCCCTGGCAATATTTTAGACAAGCCCCCTTCTGCTGAATTAAGACCGGATCAAAAAGACAGCGACAGCTTGCCTGCCTATGATGTCCTTGATAAAGTATTGTATCAATATATTGAGAAAAGGCAGGGTCCAAAAGAAATCATTGCCATGGGCATTGACGGGCAATTGGTGAAAAGAATCTTGAAATTGGTCAATACCAATGAATACAAACGAAACCAGTTCTGCCCGATAATCCGTGTTAGCTGCAAAGCATTTGGCGTCGGAAGAAGAGTCCCGATTGTTGGCAAATATCTGTCCTGAATTGTTTCCGGCCTTTAATGTTTTAAATAGACGGCGACATTAACCGTCAGACCACTATCCGTGATTGCTTGTTCAAGGTGAAGCTGGGTGGCAGTCAAACTGGTAATCTTTATGGTTCCCGTGAATGAACCAAAGACAGAATCAGGTAAATTAATTGCACTTTGTGTGGAATTAAAGCTCCAGGTAAAATTGGACGTTTGAGGACTGGCACTGTCGCATTTTATTGTGCCTTCATTCTCAACCCCTGTGCTGTCACTGTTAAACGTTAAGGTGTTGTCTTTAATGCATGATGGTATGACCCCGTTTGGCAACGCTTCATCGATTGTTCCATCACCGTTGAGATCAATGCCTGCCGTATCAAATAGCCAGGCCGACGCCGTGATCAGCTGCATTTTCGTTTGAGTAGTGGAAGAAGAACTTTTTTTGGAGCAGCTGTTTATTATTAAAAAAATTAGGCAGCAACCCAAACCCAGTAATAAGATTTTTTTCATAAAATTTATTTTGATGCCAGAATTATGAACGGCTATCTGCCGTTCCATTGATGTAACGTAAAAATCATGCCATAACTTGTGTGATTTTTTCATTTAACATTGTCATCTTGAAGAAGGAAACAAGTGAATTTTGGAAGCATGCCTGCCGGATGTGCGGCTCTTTATTGTTTGACTAACGTGAGCGTATAGGTGGTAATTGGCGAACTGTTCAGATCCGTGAAAATCATCACCAGGGTTTTATTATCAAAACTTTTAATAGCATATAGACTATAGCCATCCAAAACCAAAATATTGCTGCTTGGTAAATCCCATGTTCCTGAATAGGCACCGGTCGGTGTGCAAACTGTGCCGTTATCCAGGTAATCATACGTTGCATCGGCATTAAATCTAAGCTCATCATCTTTTTCACAGGCCGGAAGGCTGTCCAATATGTTAACGGGTGATGAGGATCCGTCCTGAATGGATGTTTCACTGCTTAATTTGTAGGTGCCAACCAAATTAGCCCGGGTGGGTGTAACCGCCGATGATTTACTTTTGCTGCAACCATTAATGATAACTGATCCGGCAACAAGTAACAATAAGCTTGTCAGGTAAGATAGTTTATTCATAAATCGTATTTGAGAGTACGCCGCGAATCTACATAATATTATTAGCGGCATTCCATTAATTTTCAAAATGATTAGCCCGTGACACCGACGTCGGGGGTATTAAATCTTGCACTCTTCATTGGTTTATATAATTTGCAAACCGTTATTCAAAGTTGGCAAGCTACTTGCCGATTGAATTCGTATTTTGCAACAATAATTTTTTACTATGGTTTATACTGCGGAAGACATCCGTCAATTAAATGAAAAAATTCAATACCAAAGCGGCTTTATTGATCGCCTCCGCGATGAAATCGGCCGCGTAATTGTTGGGCAGCATTACATGTTGGACAGGTTGTTGATTGGTTTACTCAGCAACGGTCATGTTTTACTCGAAGGCGTTCCCGGTCTTGCAAAAACATTAGCCATCAAATCCCTTGCTCAGGCAATACATGCAAAATTCAGTCGCATTCAATTCACCCCCGATCTGTTGCCGGCAGACGTGATCGGCACGATGATCTATAACCAGCAACGGAACGAATTTGTGGTCCGCAAAGGCCCGATATTCGCCAATTTTATTTTGGCAGATGAGATTAACCGTGCTCCCGCAAAAGTACAAAGTGCATTGTTGGAAGCGATGCAGGAAAGACAGGTGACTATCGGCGACACGAGTTACAAATTAGAAGAACCCTTCCTTGTTCTTGCCACACAGAACCCATTGGAACAGGAAGGAACCTATCCCTTGCCGGAAGCGCAACAAGATCGTTTTATCATGAAAGTTATTGTGGATTACCCCGGCCGGCAGGAAGAACAATTGATTGTGCGGCAGAATGTACAAGCGATGATGCAGCCTCAAACCGGGCACGTCGTTTCCATACAGGAGGTGCTGCAGGCCAGGGAATTGACCCGGCAAATTTATATGGATGAAAAAGTGGAGTTTTATATTCTTGATATCGTTTTTGCCACCAGGTATCCCGATAAATACAGGCTGGAAAAATTGAAACCCCTGATTGCCTATGGCGGTTCGCCGCGCGCAAGCATTAACCTGGCCCTCGCTGCAAAAGCAAATGCTTTTTTAAACAAGCGGGGTTATGTTGTGCCGGAGGATGTGCGAACAGTTTCAAAAGATGTGCTGCGGCATCGAATCGGGCTGACCTATGAAGCCGAAGCAGAAAACATAAATGTTGAACACGTGATTGATGATGTGCTCAAGGCGATACCGGTACCATAGCTCATGGATTGGCGTTTATGGTGCGT
>DATGFZ010000281.1:0-5768 GCA_035308805.1 Puia sp.
CTGCAGGGCGATATGACAAAACATTTTGGTACTATAAAACAAGATATTCTGAATACTGGAATTGCTGAGAATGTCGCACTCTCTGATCATCCGATCATCTACGGAGGCAACAATACTGATGGTCTTACATGGGCTTCTAAAACACCTGGCGCCAGGATTCTTATTTCATGGAGAGATGTTAGTCCTGAATTTATTTCTACTTCCGGCATGAAAATATTAGAAGGAAGGGATTTTCAGATGACTGACAGCACGGATGTTGATCACCCTCCTAAAAATATTAATGTTTTAATTACTGAATCTATGGCCAAGCTGATGGGAAAAGGAAGCGCAATTGGTAAAACGATAAAAGATGAAAGCGGTACTATTAACGCAAATGTTGTAGGCGTTGTTAAAGATTACGTTTACGGATACATGTATGGCAAGCCAGATCCGGTGATATTTTTCTGTATACCAGACAGAATGGAATCAATAATGTACGTGCACATCAAAAGGCTAAGCGATCCTGAACAATCATTAGCAAAATTAGAAGTAGTGATGAAGAAAAATAACCCTGCTTATCCATTCCAATACAAATTTGTTGATGATCAATTCGACCAAATGTTTTTGAGTGAAATGCTGATCAGCAAATTGACGCGCGTGTTTGCCGCCTTGGCAATTGTTATTTCATGCCTTGGTTTATTTGGGTTGGCTGCATACACTGCCGAGCGAAGGATAAAAGAAATCGGGATACGCAAGGTGCTTGGCGCCAGCGTATCCGGGATTACCGCATTATTATCAAAAGATTTTTTGAAGCTGGTGATGACCTCCTGTGTAGTTGCATTTCCGATTGCATGGCTGTCGATGAATAATTGGTTAAAAAATTATCCCTACAGGATCAATATCAGTTGGAGCATATTTTTAATTGCGGGCTTATTAGCTATGCTGATTGCTTTGGTCACGATCAGTTTTCAATCTGTCAGGGCGGCGCTGATGAACCCGGTGAAGAGTATGAGGAGTGAATAAATTTAATTGACAATTCAATTTGGATAATTGATAACAGGGAAAGATAGGAATAGAAGCGTCATTTTATGGCGGTTAAATTGCACTGATAACGGGTATGTATAATCAAAATCAAGGCGACAGTTGAATAAAGTTCCTGTAGTTCAAGAGTGTGAAGTCATGATAATGAATAGAATTACAAATACCGGAATAAAAATTGACAATTGATAATGAATAATTGATTAAAAAAAACGTACATCTAACATCATAAATCAAATCATGTTCAAAACATTTTTAAAGACCACATTCCGGAATATGTGGAAAAACAAAACTTACAGCTTCCTGAATATTTTTGGATTGGCAACCGGAATTGCATGCGCCGGTTTAATTTGTTTGTGGGTAGAAAATGAATTGACCTTCGATCATTATTTTGCCAACCGTAATCATTTATTCAATATAAAAGATCGGCAAACTTATGACGGAACAACATTTACGTTTGATGCAACACCGGGTCCGCTGGCACAAGCGATCAAGGCGGAAATTCCCGGAATAAAAAATACTGCACGATCAACATGGAGTAATTCTTTGCTTTTTACTTTGGATGATAAAACAATTTACGAGCAGGGAAATTTTGTTGACTCCGGTTTTCTTTCCATGTTTCAATTACAGTTTATAAAAGGAAATCCTGCAAGCGCCTTTCAGCAATTATATTCCTTGGTGATTAATGAAAAAATGGCGAAGAAATTTTTTGGCACATCAGATGCGATAGGAAAAGTTTTGAAAGTTGATAATAAACAAAATTATGTGATCACCGGTGTGATCAAAGACCTGCCGGAAAATGTTTCGTTCCATTTTCAATGGCTTGCCCCTTTTAAAATTCATGAAGATAACAACACCTGGTTGCGTCAGTGGGGCGCTAATGGAATTTTAACTTACGTGGAGCTGCAACCAAACGCTGATGTTGCCGCCATCAATAAAAAACTTTTTGGATTTGTACAAACCAAAGATCCAGGAACGACTGCAAAAATGTCTATTTACCCAATGACGAGATGGAGACTCTATAATGATTTTGATAACAATGGAAAAGAAAAGGAGGGACAAATAAAATATGTGGACCTTTTTAGTTTGATTGCGTGGATCATTTTAATTATTGCGTGCATTAATTTCATGAACCTCGCAACAGCGCGCTCAGAACAGCGTGCGCGTGAAGTTGGCGTTCGGAAAGTTTTGGGGGCGGCTAAAAGAAAATTGATATTGCAATTTATCGGCGAGTCAATGTTCATGTCTTTTTTGTCGGCTATAATCTCAATTGTTATTATTTACCTATCATTAACTGCATTCAATACTCTTGTCCAAAAACAATTGTCGCTGGATATTTTTAAGCCGCTGCACCTCGCTGGTTTTTTGATCATTGCTTTATTATGCGGATTGATCGCCGGGAGCTATCCTGCGTTTTATCTTTCTGCATTTAACCCTATAACCGTCTTGAAAGGATTAAAAGTAAAAGCAGGCAGCGCTGGATTTATAAGAAAAGGTTTGGTGATACTTCAATTTGCGATTTCAATCATTCTTATCATCAGCACTATTATTATTTACCAGCAAATTGATTTTGTAAAAAGCCGCGATCTTGGTTACGACAGGCAGGGGCTTGCCTATACATTTCTTACCGGAAATATGCGGCGCGATTTTGCTGTAATAAGAAACGATTTGATGCGAACCGGTTATGTACAAGACGCAACGTTGAGCAACAGCCAGGTTTTACAATTGGGAAGTAACACCGGAGATTTTTCATGGACTGGAAAAGATCCTAATAAACAAGTGCTGATAACTGTTGAATCTGTCAGCCCGGAATATATATCAACACTGGGAATGCATTTAAAAGGTGGAAGAGATTTTTATGATAATATAAAAAGTGACAGTAATAATATTATTATTAATGAGTCGCTTGCGAAAATAATTGGCAAAAAAAATATTGTAGGAAGCATTATTACACGTAATGATGGAAAAGAAAAATATAATGTTATTGGTGTGGTAAAGGATTTTGTTTACAACTCGATGTACGCGCCACCGGCTCCGCTCATTTTATATTCAGATACATCAAATGTGTACACGATGACTATGCGTTTTAAGCAAAATGCAGATTTAAGAATTGCCATTACAAAAGCGGAAGCTGCGGTTAAAATGGATAATCCGGGTTATCCGGTTGATTTCAATTTTGTTGATGCGCAATTCAGTCAATTATTTAAGACAGAATCCCTGATAGGTAAATTAGCAAGTGTGTTTGCAGTCCTCGCCATAATTATTTCATGCCTTGGATTGTTTGGATTATCAGCCTACACTGCAGAAAGAAGAACAAAAGAAATCGGGATTCGCAAAATATTGGGCGCATCCACGCCAGGACTTGTACAATTGTTATCAAGAGATTTTATCGGGCTTGTTCTCATTGCCTGCGCAATTTCCTTTCCACTTGCGGGGTGGATAATGCATAGCTGGTTGGTGGATTATGAATACAGAATAAAAATAGACTGGGCAATATTTGTTGCGGCAGGCTTGCTTGCAATAAGCATCGCTTTGCTGACTGTAAGCTTCCAGGCGATAAGGGCGGCTGTGGCAAACCCGGTGAAGAGTTTGAGAACAGAGTAAGAAAATTACCCTGTGTGAAAATGAAGCGACTCAATGCCAGTTCTGGCATTGGAAAATGAAATTACGAAAAGACAAAATGATCCAGGATTACCGGTCACAAATAAAAATTCGACTGACGCTGACGGTCCTGGTGGAAATTTTTTTTTAAATCAAATAAAAGAACATGAAAAAACAGCTCCTTGTATTATTGCTTGCCATTGCTGCAATAACTACCAATGCACAAGACCGTGACAAATTATACATGACTAAATCTCTTGCCAATGAGGCAATAAAGAATGTGGAAGCAAAAACATCCGGCGGAAGTATCGATGTGAGTGGCGGCAGCGGACAAGATGCACGCATCGAAGTGTATATCAGTTCGAATAACGGACACAGTTTATCCAAAGAAGAAATCCAGGAAAGATTGAATGATTATGAACTCAATGTTTCGGCTTCCGGAAATAAATTGACTGCAATTGCCAAAGCAAAAACCAGGAACATGAACTGGAGAAAGTCCTTGAATATTTCTTTCAAGATTTTTGTTCCTGAAAATACTTCTACGGATTTATCCACAAGTGGCGGCAGCATTTCCCTGAATAATTTATCCGGTACTGAAGACTTTTCAACAAGCGGCGGAAGTTTGAATGTTGCAAAACTTACCGGAAAAATAACGGGTGAAACATCCGGCGGAAGTATTACTGTTTCTGATTCAAAAAATGATATTGATTTGGGCACAAGCGGCGGCAGCATTGACGCAGAAAATTGCACCGGAAAAATCAGGTTGAACACCTCGGGCGGTTCGCTGTCATTGCACCATCTTGATGGTAACATCAAAGCGACTACAAGCGGCGGATCGGTTAATGCGAGAAATATAATGGGAGAACTAAATACAAGCACATCAGGTGGCAATCTCAATCTGCGCGAAATGGCCTGCAGCCTTGATGCATCAACCAGCGGCGGAAATATCGATGCTGAAGTAATCCAAGTTGGGAAATACATCAAACTTGGTAATTCCGGTGGTAAAATCGAATTGGAAATTCCAAAAGATAAAGGTTATGACCTTAAATTATATGGCGATAAGATCAACAAGAATTTCAGCCTCGAAAAATTCAGCGGCACCATTAAAGAAGATAAAATCGAAGGAACAGTCAATGGGGGTGGAATTCCGGTAACTGTTGATGCGGGCGGAGGAAGGGTTTCTTTGTCATTCAGATAATCGGTCATTGACTATTGATAGCGGAAAGTGGTTAAACAGCATGTTCAGGCTGGCTCGGGCATTCAGGTGACAGAGAAGTCAACTGCGATATATAGTCGGTAGCGGCACCAGTTCAGGACAGCATGGTCAGCCGCAGGAGGGTAAAGAATCGCAGGTCTTCCTGGATTACATGCGGCTGGCGAAAGGATGAGCTGTCAGAAAAACAAACAACTACACGGTATGCTAAGAAATTATTTCACGATCGCTTTCAGGAGTCTATTAAGACACAAAGCTTTTTCTTTTATTAATATAATGGGACTGGCTGTTGGAATGACGGCGTGCTTCCTGATATTTTTATATGTGCATTTTGAAACCGGTTATGACAATTTTCATACCAAAGCTGACCGAATTTACCGAATCGTAGCAGATGTGAAAACACCATCTGAAACAATTTCAAACCAGGGCATAACTTCAGCTCCAATTGCAATTAATCTCAAAAGGGATTTTCCTGAAGTGGAAGACGCAGTTCGGGTAACGTATGATGACGGAGGTTTTCTTGTTCACAAAAATAATCTGGTATTCCAGGAAAAAAAGGTCACACTTGCCGACTCCACTTTATTTAATGTATTTGATTTTCCGCTGATCTCCGGAAATAAAAATACGGCGCTGAAGGAACCGATGAGCGTTGTGATCTCTCAAACTGCTGCAAGAAAATATTTTGGTAACGCAAATCCATTAGGTCAGCATTTGTTGCTTACGGGCGAAGCCATCAATTCAACCATTACGGGTGTAATGAAGGATATCCCGGAAAATTCTCAGATAAAAGCGGATATGTTTATTTCGATGTCATCAGTCAAACAGATTTATGGTCAGGCAACACAAGATAGCGAATGGACCAATCATGGATATTATACTTATGTATTGTTGAGATCAAATGCCGATGCAAAAAAACTGGAAGCAAAATTTCCGTCAT
>DATGFZ010000282.1:0-9572 GCA_035308805.1 Puia sp.
CACTCAGCATACTGCCCTTTGTCAACTCGGAATATGCCTGGTAATAGACAAAACATGGTCTGCGGAAATGCAGGCGGTACGGCGTTCTCCCCCCGTCACTGATCAAATAAAAACCAAGTTCACCATTAGCTCCTTCAACACTGCTATAAACTTCTCCGGGCGGAATTTCTGTTTCTCCCATTACAATTTTAAAATGCCAGATGAGCGCTTCCATCTTCGTATATACATCAGGTTTAGGCGGCAGGTAATAATCCGGTGCGTCTGCATGGAATACTTCTGCTTCTGCCCCTTTGAATGCCTGAATTTTTTTGTACGCGTCAGCTATGATCCTCAATGACTGCCACATTTCCTGGTTACGAACAAGGAACCTGTCGTAACAATCACCCGTTTTCCCAACAGGGATATCAAATTCAAAATCTTCGTAACTGCTATAAGGCGAATGAACGCGGACATCATAATCAACACCGGCTGCACGCAGATTGGGACCTGTAAAACCATAATTCAACGCGCGTGTCGCGCTGATCGGGCCAGCATCAATGGTGCGCTCCATAAAAATTCGGTTGCGGCTGAAAAGGTTTTCAAATTCCTTCAATACATCAGGATATTCTTTTAAAAATTTTTCCAGTTTCTGAAACGCTGAATTTGTAAAATTGCGCTCAAAACCGCCAATACGCCCAATATTAGTAGTAAGACGGGAACCACATATTTCTTCATATATCTCGTAAATTAATTCGCGGTATTGCATCACATACAAAAAACCGGTGTATGCGCCGGAGTCGACCCCAACCACGGAGTTGCAGATCAGGTGGTCTGATATCCTCGACAACTCCATAATAATAACGCGCAAATAATCCACGCGTTTGGGTGTTTTTACGCCAAGCAATCTTTCGCAGGTAATGTGCCAGCCCATATTATTGATGGGGGAGGAGCAATAATTTAATCTGTCCGTAAGCGTTGTGATCTGGTAGAGTGGTCTGCGCTCTGCCAGTTTTTCAAATGCCCGGTGAATATAACCAACGGTTTGCTCGGCAGAAACAATTCGTTCACCATCCAGCTCCAATATATTTTGAAATACGCCGTGGGTTGCAGGATGCGTGGGGCCAAGGTTAAGCGTCGTGGTAGTTTTTTCAATGCTCCCTTCCGGTAATTTAATATGGTGGCTTATCGTTTCAGACATTATCTTGGTTTATCCGTTTAATCATTGCTGAATGCCTTGATTGAATAATTGAGTCATTTTTATCTTTTGTCAATTTCATTTTATCTGCCAAACATCGCATCATCCTTATCAATTCTCGTCTGGTCTTCCAAGGGATATTGCTTCAACATCGGAAAATAATTCATCTCATCTACGTTCAATATTCTTTTCAAGTTGGGATGCCCCACAAAATTCACCCCGTAAAAATCATAGGTTTCTCTTTCCATCCAGTTGGCTGCGGAAAATAATTTTGTTGCTGTAAATATATCGGGTGAATCAACACTCGCAAACACCTTAAACCGGATCCTGACATTATCAATCAAATTATGCAAATGGTAAACGATAGCAAGTTCTTTTTCTTTTTTGTCCGGATAATGAACGGCAGTCAGGTCAGTTAAGAATTGAAAACGTAATTGTTCATCATCAAATAAAAATTGCATCACCTTTAAATTCATATCTTTTGGCGATTCAAAAGTGAGCATGCCATAAGGTTCTTCAAAATTTAAAACCTGATCACCAAATTTTTCCACCAGCTTAGCCTTAATGGTTTGGTTGGATAGTGTCACTGTCTAATTGTTTTATTGTTAAATAGATGCTCGTCCTTTGATCCGTCGATGTATCCATTAAACCATGTATCGTTACTGTATTCCATAGCTTCCCAACAATTCTTTATACCGTTCACTGTTTCTCCGTCTCAAACTTTCTTCTCCCACCAAATCCTGAATTTTTATAAACCCATCTAATATAGCTTCTGGTCTTGGCGGACAACCCGGAACGTATACGTCAACGGGAATGACCTGATCAATTCCCTGCAATACGGAGTAAGTATCAAAAATTCCGCCGCTGCTCGCACATGCCCCCACGGCCATGACCCAACGTGGTTCGGCCATTTGCAAGTAGACGTTCTTTAGTATCGGTCCCATTTTTTTGGCAATGGTTCCCATCACCATCAGTAAATCGCACTGACGCGGAGAAAATCCCAAACGCTCAGCGCCAAATCTTGCCAGGTCATAATGAGAAGCCATCGTTGCCATAAATTCTATTCCGCAGCAGGATGTTGCAAATGGCAACGGCCACATGGAATTCTTTCGTGCCAGTCCAACGACGTCGTTAAGTTTTGTGGCAAAAAATCCCTCGCCAGTATAACCATCCGGCATGTCCACCAGACCAATGCTGTCCTTAGTATCGGCAAGTTTGGGAGTAATATTAAATCGTACGGGACGTGCCATGTTATTAAATAATTGATAATGGATAATTAATGATGCTGTATATCATGGTCTATAACAAATAGTGAATGGATGATGTTCGAAAATTGTCAATTGTCCACTATCAATTGTCAATTCATTAATCTTCCCATTGCAGCGCTCCTTTCTTGATAATATAAATAAAACCGGCAAGAAAAAAGGCGACGAAAAGAAGCACTGCTCCGAAAGTCTCCCATCCGTGACCTGAGGCGGCAAACTCTTTGAAATTGACCGCATAAGGATAGAAAAATATTACTTCCACGTCAAACAACACAAATAATATAGCAACTAAAAAATACTTCACCGACATAGGCTGACGGGCATTGCCGACGCCCTCAATTCCACTTTCAAAGTTTTGCAATTTTTCCGCAGTTTTTCTTTTTGGGCCCAAAAGATGAGTAACACCCAAAACGCCAAAGACAAAAACAGTGGCAAATAATAATTGAATACCGATCGGGAGATAGTTAAATGAACTGTTGCCTGAAACTGAAGTTGCCTGCAGGAAAAATATATTCATTTATATAAGATTACGCGATGGCAAAAATAAGACAGCACTTTCAATTTTCAATTTATAAAAAAATAAATCCTGTAAAAATAAAAATCCCCTGGGCTTTATTAAAACGACAGGGGATTTTTCCAATTGCTTTCTTATAATCTATTTGGTTGCTTTTGGTCTTGGTGCAGGTTTTCTGTTCAAAATCTCAATAAATTGCTTTGCCTGGGCGTTTGTGGGGTCTACTTCTAAAATCTTATTGAGGTAATCAATCGCCGCCGCCTTATCTTTTTTTATGTTGTTTGAATAAGCAGCCAAATAAGAATAGGCTTCGATGATCTGCGATTTGAACTTAGCGGAATCAGGACTGCTTCTCCCAAATTGAGCAAGTTTCTGGTAAGAGTCCACGGCCAGACCCCCCGAACTCGTTGAATCATCCTGCGCGTGATTGCTTCTGGCGCACCATAAATAACCAAAAATCTGATCCGGGTACTGGGATCGGTACAGCCCGCAGAAAATACTATCGGATGTTTTATAGCGACCAGCCTGGTAATATCCCATCCCCCAGTTATATAAATCGGTTTGGGTAGGATTTTTCTTTGTTGTATAAACCAATTCAGCCAACTGTGCCTGGGCCAGTTTATTCCCGGTGGATTTTGCCAATGCAGTTGCTTCACTGATGTACTTGCTCTTTGATTCCGGCATACTGTCTTTCTGAATTGCCATCCCATAATATTTGAAAGCCTCCAATTGCGTTAAGGAATCAGGCGATTTCCCGTCATCCTTTGCCAATAATTCATAGAAGGAACCACGAATCCTGGCACTGTCCGTTTCTTTACTGAAATAGGTGAGCATGGATTGTTTTGAACTTACCGGATCTCCCAGGGTATCTTCAGCGAAAGCGAGCAAACGATACATCCTCGGAGAAACTTTATCTCCGTATTGACTGATCAAGGCTTCCGCCTTAGCTTTGGCATCCGCAAATTTTGAGGAGGCGTACAAATAATCTGCTTTGGAATATTCCGTTTCCGGACCCTGGTCGGTATTGGCAACATATTTATCCAGATATTGTCCCGCTTTATTGACGTCATGATAATACCAGTAATAATACAGCTCGTAGTATCCCGGTGCATAAGCCGGATCTTCCTGGACAGCTTTTTCAAATGCAGGTAAAAAATATTCGCGGTTATTCTGGCTCAGATAAATTTTACCGATCTTATAATCCGCTTCTGCAAAATTTGGCTGAATCTGCAAGGCTTTTGTATAATTCAGCACGGCATTGCCTCCGTCAATCAATTTACGGTAAGCATCCCCCATGAGGACATAGGTCTCGGCGTCGTTAAACTTTTTGATCTGCGTGGCCATCGTTAATTTTTCAATCGCATAATTGGGGTCGCCTGCTTTCACATCAAAATTTGCATTTGCGCGACCGACGGCATTTAAAACTTCAATATCTTTTCCTTTGGTGAGGCTAATCGCCGTTTCAAAATGCTGTTTGGCATCGCCGGGCTTATCTTCCAACAACTCAATTTCTCCCATGCCGGCTAATATCAATGGAGCTGTTCCATTAGATATCAGGCTTTTTTGATACAACGCTTTTGCCCCTGCAGTGTCCCTGTTTTCTTTTGGCGCCAATAAAGTCTGACCTAACCAGTAAACGGCGTTCAGGTCGTTGGGATTTGCCTGTAATACTTTTTCAAAAGCATCCTTAGCGCTTTTATAACGCTGGTAGTATAAAAATTTTTTTCCCTGCTCAACGGATTGGGCAAACAACACATTGCCTGTAAATAACAAAGCAATCGCGGCACTTAAACTTAAGGAGATTTTCTTCATTGTTAACTTGCTGTTTAAAGTTTGTAAATGTATTTAAATAAGTGATTATTTGGTGATTTGAGCGTCGCGAATTTCAAAAGTCATTTTTGCGGGCAAAAGATAAGCTCTGCGGAAAATTAGCTGTCCTCTTTCATACTGCAAAAAATTTACGAAATTATTTCCTATACCACTGTAATTTTCCTTCAAAATATAATATAGTCCGCGCAGCATCGGATATCTACCAAGATAGATATTTGCCTGAAAAGGCTGCACGTAAGTTTTACCCAAACAGCTTACACATTGAATTGCAGCAACTTTAACTTTTTGTAAAAATTTTTGCTGCTGGGGATCGTCTTTATCACCGATCCAGCTGACGCCGATGAACCCGATGGCATTTTTATTCTCTGCCACATAATCGATCACTCCTTCACTATTTGGCGCGGCGGTCACATTTTTCCCCATCGGCTGCCCCCGGAGAACGGAATCGATAAGGTAACGGACTGTACTGGTCGCCGAAGTGCCGTCCATCACCGGCAGCAAATCCTTTTTAGAACTGTCCATTAATAAGGATCGTATATCGTCCATGCTAAAGATGCTGTCTTTCGAATCTTTATTGACGATGACGGCAATGGCATCGATTGCCAGTTCATCGAAAGGCGGTTCAAAATTCATTGAATCCTTATAAAATTTTTCTTCTTCGGGGGTTAATCCCCTTGTTACAATGATCATGCGCGTACTGTCTTGTGCAAGATCGCGCAAACAGGCAGCTTCGGGTTTATAATGCACCTTGATGTGTGCGTTTGGAAATGTTGATTCAAAAACTTTTATTTCAGAATCAATAACGGGTTTAAAGGATTCATCTACACTGATGCTTATGGTTCCCTCGGTGGGTGTGTCTCGTGAATAAGCATTTCTGTTTTGATTTACACACGCACCAGCCATCAGCGACATGCAACCAATGCAGCACAGGCAGGACAAGATATTGATGAGTTTCAACGAAAATAATTTTTTTGATATCCCCTGTAAATCCGCCACCCTCCGTATAAAACAAACAATCCGGAAAATGAATAGCGATACAGATTGCTCATGTCAAAGTTGAACCCCAGTTTGGGCGCGAAGAAAAAGAAAACACCGAATCCCAAAATAATAGCTCCCATGCCATAATCCATAACGGATCGCATCAGCGCATACCTCTTGGTTTTTCTGTCTTCGGGGGTTTCATTTTCCATGATCTCGATTTTTTAAAAAGGCAGCGGGCAATTTACAGAATAACATTGGAAAAAATTAAGGGTTTCCGATAAGATATTAATATAATGTTAGGAATAAAAACAATGGGCGATCAGGCGATTTTTGCGATTTACACGAATGAGTCTTTTGTTTTTGCATGTCCGGGATTTTTACCTGTGTATAATGTGGTCTCTTTGTTTTGCATCACGGGTGATCTAGTTGTCATCGCGTGATAAAAAAATAACAGGAAGGTTAAAATATACAGCAACATTTTTTCCGTTTTGTCTTCCTGGCTTCCATTTTGGCATTTTCTTCAATACGCGCAATACCTCATTATCAAATTCCAGTCCGCCGCTTTGTATGGTTCGGGCAGCTGAAATATTTCCGTTTTGATCGACCACGAATTTTTCCATCACCCTGATTATTGTACCGGGTTCCAGGTCCTTCGGCATCCGCATATTCTTTGCCAGGAATCGTTGCAGGGCCGCTTCGCCGCCCGGAAACTCCGGCATTGTATCGGCCAGGTCAACTACCGTGGACGCGGTTGTCTCCGTTTTTGTTTCGACGGTATTCCCCTTGTCTGTTCCCGCATCGACTGTCACAGGTCCGCCGGCTGCTTCTCCGGGTATCGTTTCCGGTCCGATCTGGCTTGTATCCAAATCACCTGGAGTCGGGAATGGTTTAGCAGGCTGACTGGCCTGAACGATTTTCGGTGTAACGAACGGGACCGTCGGCATTCTTCTGGTCAGCTGCGTCGTTTTTGGTTTGATGGGTCCAAAGGTTGTTTCATTTTTTTTTATGGTAATTATTGTAGGAATGACCTCGTCCGGTTTCCATGCTGCTGACGACGGGTGGTGAAAATAATGACCCCCAATATAAATGACGGTGCAAAATAAGATAACCATTGAAATCATAATCGCCATCGCATTCTTTAATCGTTGTTCGTAACGGGTTCTAAGTTCATAGGCTCCGTATTCTTTGTTCCTGTTTTCAAAAATAATGTCAAGCACGTTGGCCGCTAATATGGATTCCGTGTTCATTTTAATAAGTTTTGTCGGTGAAGAAATTACAAAAATGAACTCGCGCAAGTCTGGTAATTAGATGCACATACAAAGAGATTCCATAAAGCAATCCCGATGATCGACCCGTGATGCACAACTTTCAAATCAGGTAACAAACATCGGTCGGCAAACATTGAAATGCTTATTTTTGCGCTCATGAAAATTTTGATGGTGTGTTTGGGGAATATTTGCAGGAGCCCGCTTGCAGAAGGAATATTACAAAATAAAATTGCCCGCGCCGGATTGGACTGGACCATCGACAGCGCAGGGACGAACGGATATCATATTGGTGAGCCGCCACATCCATTGTCTCAAAAAGTTGCTCGTGCGCACCATATCGATATCAGTAAATTGAAGGCGAGAAAATTTGTGCCGGAAGATATTGATCGCTTCGATAAAATTTATGCTATGGCTGAAGAGGTGATGGATGATGTGCGCAGGATTGCGAAAAATAAATTTGATACTAAGAAAGTCGACCTGATCATGAATGAAGTTTTTCCCGGGCAAAATATTGATGTCCCCGATCCGTGGTCCGGACCGGAGTCGGGGTATCACCATGTTTATAAGATGCTAGATGAAGCCTGTGATAAAATCATTGAAAAGGCGCAAGCCAAAAAACATAAAACGGCATAAACAAGACGCCATATTTTTGCTCTTGATTTTCACTTAAATATGAAACCATCGATACCGCAAGGCACAAGAGATTTTGGACCAGCAACCCTCCGCAGGCGGAATTTTATTTTTAATACCATTCGCGGGGTTTTTGAATTGTACGGATTTGAACCGTTGGAAACGCCTGCAATGGAAAACCTGGACACATTAACGGGGAAATATGGCGAAGAAGGAGATAAGCTGATTTTTAAAATCCTAAATAATGGATTGGATAATCCGGCAAAACATCAAAAAGTAAAAGAAGCATTTGAGAAAGTATTGGCAGGTAAAAATACCGATACCATTACAGAAAGAGCCTTGCGTTACGATCTCACCATTCCTTTTGCCCGATATGTTGCGATGAATCACGGACAACTCACGTTCCCGTATAAAAGATATCAAATGCAACCGGTGTGGCGTGCAGACCGCCCGCAAAAAGGGCGTTACCGTGAATTTTATCAATGTGATGCAGATGTCGTTGGCAGCAAATCGCTGTTAAGCGAAGCGGAATTTGCGAATATTTATGAAAGCGTTTTTGAAAAATTAGGCATTGATGTTGACATAAAGATCAACAACAGGAAAATATTAACAGCCCTTGCAGAAGTATGCGGTAGTTTAGATAAACTCACTGATATCACCGTGGCGATCGATAAGTTTGATAAGATCGGTATCGAAAATGTAAAAGCAGAGTTGTCGCAACGGGGTTTAACCACGGAACAAATTGGTCTGGTTGAAAAATATCTTTTGATCGATGGCTCCAACGAGGTAAAATTATCTCAGGCCAAAGCGCTGCTCGGCAATACCGCGACGGGGAAAAAGGGGATTGAAGAGCTTGAGTTTGTTTTGGATAAGCTCAGTTCCCGCGTGCAAGGTCCTGCCGTCGACTTCACGCTTGCCCGCGGATTAAATTATTATACCGGAATTATTTTTGAAGTAAAAGCAAAAAAAGCAGACATCGGCGCTGTTGGCGGAGGCGGACGTTATGATGATCTCACCGGGTTGTTCGGGCTTCCCGATATTCCGGGTGTGGGTATTTCATTTGGTGTTGACAGGATCTATGACGTGATGGAAGAGCGGCAACTCTTCCCCGACGGTATTCATGAGGGTACAAAGGTTTTGTTTTTTAACCTGGGTGAAGAGGAAAGTGCAACCGCTTTTGGGTTGATGCAGCATTTAAGGAATAAAAATATTGCCTGCGAGTTGTTTCATGAAAATACAAAATTTGACAAGCAATTTAAATATGCTGACAAAAAAAATATTCCTTACATCGTTATTATCGGGAGCAAGGAGCTTTCAGAAAAGACCTGCTCGATCAAGAATTTAAGAACAGGCGAACAGCAAACCATGCAACAGGAGGCGCTGATCAATTTTTCTTTTGATCATATTAAATGGTAACAAAAATTTGGAAATTTTTTGTAGTCTTGTAAAGCCTTATATTTTGAGATGTCAAACAAACTTATGAAAAGAACAACGTCGATTTTTATCGTTGCCTGTGTATTTTGCACAGTGACCGCAAACGCGCAACAGGCCTCAGTGATCAATCATATACCGGCAGATGCAACCACCGTGTATGAAATCAATTTGCCGGTGATCACCGGCAAAGTAAGCTGGGCGGAGATCATCAATAATTTTCCCAATAAAAAACACGATTCTGCCAGCTCCAGCATGGTAGAGATACTAAAAGATCCTTCATCGGCGGGGATTGATATGAATCAGGATATTGTGATGGCAAAAAGCGGAAATGCCTTGTCTGACAGCATAACCTGCACGACGGTGATCGGCCATATTGGCGATGCGGAAAAATTCGGCAGGGCGCTGTTGAAATCCAGGCCGGGTTTAAAGATCACCGTGACACCAAATAAATACCAGGTAACCACGGCAGACAACAC
>DATGFZ010000283.1:0-5792 GCA_035308805.1 Puia sp.
TATTCGGTAGCGTAATGTGCAAGCCCTGGAAGGTGCGCAGGATGGTTGACCTGAGTTGAATTTCTTCTACCACGCCGGTAAAATCATTGGTTTTCACCACTTGGCCCGTCTCAAAAGGTTTTTTAAAGATGATGAAAACACCGGAAATAAAATTTGCAGTGAGATCCTGAAAGGCAAAACCCAGCGCAAGTCCGATGATACCCGCTCCGGCAAGAAGTGAAGAAATTGTTTTTTCCAGATGGAGAATCTCCAGGCTTACAAACAAACCAACAGATACCAGCGTAATAAAAAAGATTGTAGAAAAAAGTGTACTGATGGACTTTTTTTGGCTCAGGCGAAAGATGATCCGGTAGATGAGCTGACGCAGGTATTTTGCCAGCAGTAAAAAAAAAGCAAAGACCAATGCGGCAAAAATGATCTCGGGAAGATCGGAGAGAAAATGTTCAAGCCATCCCCACAATTTATTTTTTACCTGATCAAACCATTTTTCCATGCTTATCATTTTTTAGATGATTCTTTTTCAGGGGGTGAATACTTTTTCTTTTTCCGATCTTCCTGAACGCGTAATGTGGTTTTATATGATGGTTTAAAAAAAATCCTCTGCTCTGCGCAGTTCCCATAGCCAAAAAAATTTCCTCCGGGACCTCCAGATAATCATATATCATTTCGGAAACGAATAGGATCCGCAAAATCCTCTTTGTTTTATCATACCCAAATTCTTTGACAACACTGGATGGCATAATGAGCAATAAACAATTAAGCAATCAAAATGATGCCAATCTGGATCAGGAACCGTTGGGGAAGCTGGGCATTCATGTCTATATAATAGCTGATCAAAATCGCATCCCTTTTTTTCTGCAGTTCATCGGCATGCATTTGTTCTTTGTGATCAACCCTTTCCGGCAAAGCCTTTCCGGAGATTGATGATTTTCCCGGGTTTTCCTGATCATTGCCATTGTTTAAACCGATCAAGATCGGACCTTATTTTTGGAAGCGTGCGTTGTAAGGTGCCCGACAAGACGGAATCAGTAACGGATGGAAAGGATCTGTCAATCATCGTGAGCAGGCTGTCTTGATCACCGATTATTTTTCTTAACCACTCATGGTCCCAGGCCTGACCATAGTGATCACCGATATTAACGGCGCCTAGCGTATTTATTTCCGGAGTCTGAAGATCCCTATGGGCTGCGAGGTAATTTTTTATTCCCCTGTTTATATTTTCATAATCGGCCAATGTCTTTTGGGCAATGGCAGCTATTTTTTTGTTTTGCAGATGACCAACACCTGCCTGCATCCAGGCGATCAATCGGGCATTTACCGGCAGGTCATAGCTGACGAACTCGTCATTCCAGTTTTTTCCTAAGGCCATGGTATTGGTGGTATCGCTCGGAAGATGTTTATTGGAAGAGGATTTGCCCAGACTGTCCACTGAAGGATTGGTGCTGTCGCCGCCAATGCCCGTTGTTGGGGATTGGTTATCATCGCAAAAAACAAATAACAGGCAAAAGCCCAGGTATATGAGGAAGAATTTCATGTCAACTGGTTTGGATTGATTATTGATTTCGGTATTCGTCAAGAAATTTTATCTCTCCATTTTTCATTTCCAGGCTTTTGGTTATCTCACCGTTCGAAATATTTATGCCGAATATGGATTGTTCACCATCAAATAATTCAACCAGGCTTACCACCTGATTTTGCGGATAGGCATTCTCAATCATTTTAGTTAATTCAGCGGGGAAACCTTTTTTGTTATAATATTTGAATGAATAACGGAAGTCGCCCTTTGTATCGTAAAATATTTTACAAAATGCAGCATTGCTGGTAAAAGTTACCAGCGTACCGCCAGCGTTCTTTGTCCATGTTTCCTGATTGATATCCGCATAGTTTTTTTCAAAGTGGCGATAGGCTTTCACACTCAGTTCATTCAGCGGAACATTGCTGGTTATAAAATTTCTGGCATCATGATAATAATAGAGAGCGCCTTTCTCATTTTTATTCACTACAGAAACAGATTGCGCATAATCACCCGTTGGACGGAAGACTAATACCATTATGCAAACAATGCCTAATATTCTTTTCATAAAAAATATTTTATCTCTTAACAATATATTTAGTCAGGTCAGCGCAAATAGAGATCGCGGGATTTAATGAGGCTTGACGGGAAGCTGTTGTCGGGGTAATATTTTGTCTATTTCAATTTTGATGCCGGTTTATTGTTCAGTCATTTCGCAGCAGGCCACTCTTTTAACGATTTGGAGTTTCGATGGCGTCAATGTCCAAAAATAATCAGATATCTTTTTTTCAGGAGAAGCCGGGGAACTGGCATTTATTAAAGATTCTTGCTGACTGAAAAAGTACACATTTTTCCCCGGTGCGTGGTGAGTTGTGAAGGTGAGGATTTGCTACTTCATCTTTTCCGCGCATTCAATACCGCTTTGTAAGGCAGCTTCCACCGTTCCCTGCATGCTTCCACCGTATAAAGCTTCGCCTGCAAAATAAATGGTTTGCGCGGTGGGTTCAATAAGTTGCTTTCTGGCAGCCGCGGTATTCAGCATGGAATAAGAATATCCGCCATTTGAAAAATCTTCGTTATTCCAATTGATTATTTTTGAATAAACCAGCATTGCTTTTATTATATTTTTATTCAGATCAAAAGATAAAGCGAGAGATTCCACAGCTACATCAAGAATTTTTTCATCAGGATATTGATCCCATTTTTTTGCTTCACAACCTCCGATCCAGCCAACAAGCAGGGTGTTTTTTTCAGGCTCCTGTGTCCACCAGGTGGGAATAAAATGTGGCGTAAAGAAAAAACCGGCATGCCTATATGCTGACTGCCAGAAAGCATTCTTAAAAACAAGAAATATCTTGATGACCGAACCATAACCAATGTCCTTAAATGCGTGTATCTTTTCTGGAATGGCCGGAATGAAATGAATAAAGCCTTTTTTTGTTTCGTCTTTTAAAACGCCGGCAGGTACAGTAATCAGCGCCTTTGATGCAGAGAACGTTTTTCCCGTTGTTGTGGTTGCGGTCACCAGATTTCTACTCCATCTGATTTCTTTTACCGCAGTCGACATCGAGATTTCGCAGCCTGACAGCACACAGTCATTATGCAACGCATCAATCAATTTTTTATAACCTCCTTCAACACGAAATTGATCATCCGATTCGCCGTTCCATTCGCGATACAAAGCCTTTGAGCTGGCAATATCCGGATCAGCAAGGTCAAAACCCGAAGCATATCTGCTGATTGAATGATTGAATGAAATATATTTTTCACCGGAAAAATGCTGACCCAGAAAATCAGAAAGCGTTATGTCTTTTTTTAATCGGGACATTTTCTGAAGCAACCTTTCCCATGCCGATCCTTCGTGGGCAGATGATTTTTCTTTGGTGAGGTTTATCATTTCTCCTTTAACCCGACGGATCGGAATTTTATATTTCTTCAAAAGATCAAATGTGGCGGGTAATTTACCATGTATGAATTCGGCGCCGCATTCTAAAATAAATCCGGGTATTTGACCTGGGATTACGGTATCTATCCTGCCACCCAACCTGTCCCTTGCTTCTAATAACGATACGCGTTTTTTTTGCAAACATAATTTTTTTGCGGCTATCAATCCCGCCACGCCTCCACCAATGATTATTATGGATTGTTGCTGCACAGGCACTATTGCGTTTTACTTTTATTCGGAGCCTTTTTTTGAAACGATTCCTTCAGTTTTGTCTTTGCCAGTTCGAGCCTTTTTTTTTGCGCCGCAGATAAATTCTTTCCTGCCCGGTTAATATAAAAGTTTAGCATGGACATGGCAGATTGATAGGGTGTTCCTTTTTTATGGTTGCTTTTTGCTGCCGAATTTTTCAGTGACTCAGCTATCTTTTTTGCGCTCGTTAAATTGAAAACATTTTGTTTTAAGTCAAGCGCGTGACTGTTCCTGGTTACTTCCGCAGACCATTTTCTTTTGGCAGAAGCTGATCTGGCTATTTTTGTTTTTCCCGGCATAAAATAAATTTAATTCCTTTTTCAATAAAAGCAGATACCACATTTGGAAAAAGTGTATCGTCAACCTGTCATTTTTTATGGAGCCAACAATAAATGAACGTTCATGTTGGTTAATCTCCCGGCTATTAAAAGAGGTTAGATAATCGTGCCAGACTGCCCAGGGATGAGAAAACCATTCCCCTTCATCAAACAATCATCATCGTTTCTGATTTTCCACAATGAATTGACATTTTTTCACAGTCGGGCGGGCAGTTTCTGAAGCACCCTATCAGACCCGGGTAATCCATGGACAGTCTTCTCCCGCTGATAACGGTAATCAATACCTGAATGGATTGATTCATTTTTTACCGCCGGGTGACAGGATGGCCTGAATTGGGCTGCGAATTTTTTTCTATACATTTCCCGGATCGGGAAGCTAATTGCACGGTCAAATCAGCGATTGCAGAACCTGTAATCATGAAGGCCGATGGCATTTTTTTTGAACCAATTATTTTGATCTTCTATTTATTCATGTTAAAAAATTTTTTATGGATACGCTTAAAGGAAAGAAAATAGCCATTCTCACCGAAAACGGCTTTGAAGAGGTAGAACTTACGGGCCCGAAAAAGGCGCTTGAAGATGCCGGTGCACATGTCGATATTGTTTCTGCGCAACACCAGCAGGTGAAGGCCTGGGATACTGATCACTGGTCAATTGAGCTTCCGGTTGACGTTGATCTTGCCACTGCGGATGCCAATGATTATGATGCCCTGATGATCCCGGGTGGTGTGATCAACCCCGACAAAATGCGCATTAATCCCGATTACGTGGAATTTGCAAGGAAATTTATGGAAACAGGTAAACCCGTCGCAGCGATTTGTCACGGGCCACAATTACTGATTGAGACAGGATTGGTGCGGGGACGAAAACTTACCTCTTACCCTTCAATTAAAACCGATCTCAAAAATGCAGGGGCTTCCTGGTATGACAAAGAAGTGGTGACAGATAATGGTCTGGTAACAAGCCGAAGCCCGAAGGATATTCCGGCATTCAATAAAAAAATGATCGAGGAAATACGGGAAGGGGTACATGAACATGCCTGAAGTACGTTCAACATTTAATTAATCATAAAAAAAATATACTTTATGCCAAATACAAAAACAGACAATAACAATTATGGAACCCAGGGCAATGACCAGCAGCGGGACCTTGGTGCTAAAGGAGGCCCGGCTTCTGGTCTGGGAAGCCCGGATGCCAAACATCATGTTTCAAGACCATATGATGAAGATATCCAAACGCAGCTTGCCGCAAAAAATAAAAGCAAATCCAAAAACGCGCGGCAGAAAAAAACCAGATAAAAGAAAACCGGGCTTGCCCGGTTTTTTTATTTTTGTATAAGGCAATAAAGGTTCGCGTAACGTTGTCCGAATGACCTATTGCCGCTTTGTGCCGTTCTGCCATAAGAAATAATACAGTCGAAAAATGGATTTACTGGAGTTTACTAAAAAAGGGATATACTGTTCGCAAGGTGATTTTTACATCGATCCCTGGAAGCCCGTTGACCGCGCCATTATCACGCATGCCCACAGTGACCATGCCAGAACAGGAAGCAAATTTTATTTGTGCCACACACTGACCTTGCCTTTGCTGAAATTGCGTTTGGGTGACATCGCGTACCAGAGTGTGGCATGGGATGATCCTGTTTTTATGAATGGCGTGAGAATCAGTTTACATCCTGCGGGGCATATTATCGGATCTTCGCAGGTACGTGTGGAGTATAACGGTGATGTATGGGTGGTTAGCGGAG
>DATGFZ010000284.1:0-5722 GCA_035308805.1 Puia sp.
ATGCTCTATTTCAGCGTATTACTCGCGTTCACAACCAATAAAAATGGATTTCCCTGGGGTGGAGAAGTTGGCGACATGATCAATGATTGGCTTATCGGCATCATCGGGAAAATTGGAACCACTGCTTTGCTGCTGGTTGCGGGATTGTCTTATATAATATGGAGATTCAATCCTGTTTTTAAAGTTCCGGCAATTCCAAAAAAGGTTACTGATTTGAATGACAACAATGATATGAGGAGTGAAGGCGCGAAATTATTTGTTGATGACTCTTTTGGCGATACAAAAGGCAATTCATTGAAAGGTGAGGGAAGTGTTGTTGTCATTCCGCCTAAAAAAAATCAGGAAGAAAATAAAAATGGAGATCTCAAACTTACTGAAAAAGAAGATTTTGGCGACGATGATTTTTTAGCCGTAAAAGATTTTTTAAATGACGAATTACCTGTAAAGAAAACGGCTGAAAAAAAGTCTCATTTAAAAACGAATCTTGAATTAGAGATAAAATCAGTCCCTGATAAAAACGAAAACGACGATACAGGTAATATTGAATTCCAACCCAAACCTGCTTCCGAAAAATTCGTTGAATATGAACCTACCCATGAATTAAGAAATTATCAATACCCTACTTTGGATCTGCTAGAAGTGCACGGCAGTGAAAGAATTGTTCAGGACGCCGCGGAACTCGAAGCAAACAAAAATCAGATCATCAGTACTTTGAAAAATTATGATATAGATATTCAAAAAATCAGCGCCACAGTGGGACCGACGGTAACGTTGTATGAAATCGTTCCTGCACCCGGGGTACGCATCAGCCGCATAAAAAATTTAGAAGATGATATCGCACTAAGTCTAGCAGCGCTCGGCATCCGGATCATTGCTCCAATTCCAGGCAAAGGCACCGTCGGCATTGAGGTACCTAACGTACGCAAAAGTGTGGTAAGCATGAAAACACTGCTGGCGAGCGAAAAATTTCAAAATAACAATTTCGCTTTACCCATTGCCATCGGCAAAAAAATTGACAACGAGAACTTTATTGTCGATCTCGCAGCAATGCCCCACCTGTTGATGGCAGGTGCGACCGGTCAGGGAAAATCGGTTGGCATCAATACGTTGCTTGTTTCGCTTTTATACAAAAAACATCCATCCCAATTAAAATTTGTTTTGGTCGATCCAAAAAAAGTGGAGTTGAGTTTATACCGGGTAATCGAAAAATATTTTTTGATAAAAATAAATGATGATGAAGAACCGATCATCACCGATACCAAAAAAGTAATTTATACTTTGAATGCCCTCTGCGAAGAAATGGATCAGCGGTATGATTATTTGAAAGAAGCTGGTTGCAGAAACATCAAAGAGTACAATGAAAAATTTGTAAAAAGAAAATTGAATCCGGAATTAGGGCATAAATTTCTTCCCTTTATTATTTTAATAATAGACGAGTTTGCTGACTTGATAATGACAGCAGGTAAAGAAATTGAAATGCCCATCGCACGGCTTGCACAACTTGCGCGCGCCGTCGGTATACACCTCATCATTGCTACACAACGACCTTCAGTAAATATTATCACGGGAACCATTAAAGCAAATTTCCCTGCACGAATTGCGTTTAAAGTTTCTTCAAAAATTGACAGCCGCACCATTCTTGATACCGGAGGAGCTGAACAGTTAATCGGCAAGGGTGACATGCTCATCAGTTATAACGGGGAGATAACCCGTTTACAATGCGCTTTTGTGGATACCCCTGAAGTAGAAAAAGTCTGCGAATTTATTGGTGAACAAAAAGGGGCCATCATGCCTTATATTTTGCCAAAATATGAAGACGCAAAAGAATTGCAGGAAAAAGAATTTGATAAGAATGATAAAGATGAATTGTTCGAAGAAGCTGCCCGGTTAATTGTACAGAACCAAGTTGGTTCGACTTCCCTTATTCAACGCAGAATGAAATTGGGATATAATCGTGCTGGAAGATTAATGGATCAGCTGGAAGCTGCAGGGATTGTAGGAAAAAATGTAGGCAGCAAAGCAAGAGATGTTCTTATAAAAACTGAATTTGACCTGGATCAGCACCTCATGAATATAAGTTAGTGTTTTGCTAACTCTCGCCTTAATGGCATCCTGTTTGTGTGTTTTACAATATATTTGTTGTTTGAATTTATTTACCATTAACTTGCCAAAATGAAAAAGTTTTATCTAGTATGGTTAACCTTATCCTTATTCATATTTAGCGCTGCAGGACAAAACAACAGCATTGGAAAAAGCGATGCCGATGCAAAAAAAATACTAGATGCGGTCAGCTCAAAATTGAAATCTTACAAAGGCGTCCAGACTTCTTTTACATTACAAATAACAAATTCTGCCGGGAAAATTGAAACGACCAAAAAAGGCACCTTAAATATGTCCGGGCATAAATATCATTTGCAAATGTCCGGGCAGGAGATATATTGTGACGGTATCAATGTATGGACCTATGACAAATCAAACAATGAAGTCACCCTTACAAAATATGATGCTTCTTCAAAAACAATTTCTCCCGAAAATATTTTTACTGATTTCTACGACAAGGATTTTCTTTACAAATTAAATGGCGACACAAAACAAGACAATAAAACACTTCAGGAAATTGAGCTGACGCCTGTAAACAAAACAAAAACATTTTACAAAGTTTACCTCTTGGTTGACAAGGCGACCAAAACGATATACAGCGTCAAATGGCTTGAAAAAAATGGAACAAAATACACCATCACCGCGAGCAAATTAACTGGCAATGCACAGTTAAATGATGCTGCATTTGTTTTCGATAAATCAAAATATCCGGGGGTAGAAGAAGTTGATCTGCGTAACTAATCACCACGATTTACCTGAATTGGGTGCACGGGCATTGATGGTCATTGCCCGTGCATGATTTACAACCTCGTCACTTAACCCTAAGCAATAGAAACAATATCTCGTTAACTATTTGGCTTTTGGGAAACCCGCCTATTTTTTTTTGTGGATTGATCAGTTGATCACTGATTAAAACGGTTAAACATATTTCTCAAGGCACCCATTGGAATGAGGCTTGATTTTCAGTGTGACATGGTCAATCGGGGGGCGACCTGTGATAACCCATGATCTTTCTATGCTCATTGCAAAAGATTCAAATCAATTTCCCCAGCGAAATGTGGAAATATTAATACCTGCCAGATCAAGGACACGGTCAACAACGGTATTTACCAGGGCTTCCATGGTAGCGGGCTTGCTGTAAAAAGAAGGTGTAGCCGGGCAAATTATTCCCCCCGAAAGAGTAATGGTTTCCATATTACGGATATGAATGAGATTATAAGGCGTATCGCGCACCACGCATATCAGCTTTCTTTTTTCTTTTAAAATAACGTCAGCGGCGCGGGTGATAAGATCTGACGAAACGCCCGTTGCAATTCTCCCCAATGTGCCCATCGAACAGGGAATAATGATCATGGAATTATATTGACCTGAGCCGGAAGCAAAAGGCGCGAAAAAATCATGCTGAGTGTAAAATTTGACGGGGTAATTATTATATGCTTCGTTCTCCAATTCTGTTTTCCAAACCAGTTTGGCATTTTCAGTCATGACCACAGCCAGTTCCTGCCATTGATCCTTTAAATCCACCAGCTTATTTAACAGCTGGTTGGCATAAATTGATCCACTGGCTCCAGTTATGGCTACAACAATTTTGTTCATGTCATCGTTTTATAAATTGCAAGCAAATATAAAATTACCATGCAAAAAGCCAAGCTTCTTTTTTTATCTGTGTTCTCTATCTTTCTATTGAGTGCGGATAAGCATGACAAAACTCATGTAAACTGGATCAATTTTGCCGAACTGTCTTCAAACCTGCAAAAAGAAAAAAAACTGGTATTAATAGATGTTTATACGGACTGGTGTGGCTGGTGCAAGGTGATGGACAGCAAAACTTATTCAAATAAGAAGGTGGTGGATTATCTTCAAAATAAATTTTATGCAGTAAAATTCAATGCCGAATCAAAAGATGATATAGCATGGGAAGGGAAAAACTATCACTACAGCGCGGAATATCGTTGCAATGAACTGGCTTTATACCTTTTGCATGGACAGATGGCCTTTCCGACTACGGTGATTATTCCCGCAGATGGAAGTCAGCCGCAAGCGATTCCCGGTTACTTGCCCACAAAGGACTTCGAGTCAATCGTGAAATATTTTGGCGAGGATAAATACGGGAAAGTCCCGTTTGAGGAATACCAGAAAAACTTCAAGTCGAGCTGGTAAGTAAATCTTTTACAATTTAATGACATTTCCCCATTGTGTCTGAATGACACTTGACTGCGGTCAATTTAATTATTTTTTTTGAAAAAAAATTATTCAGATACATGGTTGTTTCTGCATTAACGTCTTATCTTTGGTTTTTCATAGGATAAGGTTTAATGGTTAATGGTATTTGATTAGTACAGCCCCGCTTCGGCGGGGCTTTTTATTTGTAAGAACAGCAGCCAGTTTTTCTACAAAAACATAAGAAAATATGGGATTGAATCCGTGTGGTCCCATTCACAAACACAGGGTGACACGAGATTCTCAGCATCCCGGGTGCACTCAGCACCTGGGGAATTAAATAAGTTGTGCCTGTCCGGATCGCAGCCGGCTCCAATGTAAATGGTTCTAAACCCAACGATGATAAGCAATTAACCCAAGTCAAGACATTTGATGATCACCATCCGCATCTTTGTATTTTAACTCATCTGCAGGACTAGATAACGTTAATGTATAACCGCATTAACCTGCGGAAACGGCATTCCATTTTCAAATGTTTCGATTGCTTCCCAAAGTTTGCTATCACTAACTGATGATTATCCAAGGGAAATCTAAAATCCAGGGGATTGAGAGGATTTGCAGGATAAGGACGAAAGCATCAGACGATTTCAAAATACCTGACGCATTCGCATTTCAAAGATGGAACCAATTAACCCCGTCCGCCAGATCAAGATGTCAACTAATTAACTGACGCTTCGGCCATATCCGGAATAGTTTCCGCTTTGTATTTGCCGGCGTCTAATTTTTTCTTTGTTTCTTCAAAGGCTTTTAGCGTGGCGAGAATATCTGCATCGGTATGGACCGCAGTTGGAATGAGGCGATAGATAATATGTCCCTTTGGAATTACAGGATAAACAACAATGGAGCAAAAAATTCCATAGTGTTCGCGCAAGTCCATCACCATTTGTGTTGCCTCGGGAACATCACCCTCCATATAAATAGGAGTAACCACAGAATCGGTTTTGCCAATATTAAAACCGCGTTCTTTTAATCCATCCTGCAGTTTTTTTGCATTGCTCCAGAGTTTATCTTTTAATTCAGGATGTTTTCGCAATAATTCAAGGCGCTTAAGATTTCCGAGCACGAATGGCATCGGCAAACTTTTTGCAAAAATCTGACTCCGAATATTGTAACGGATATAATCGATAATAACTTTATCGCCAGCCACAAACGCGCCGATAGATGCCATTGATTTTGCAAACGTGGAGAAATACAAATCGATTTCATGTTGTACGCCCTGCTCTTCACCCGCACCTGCTCCGGTTTTTCCGAGTGTTCCAAAACCATGTGCATCATCGACCAAAAAACGGAATTGATATTTCATTTTCAGTGCCGCAATCTCCTTTAATCTCCCCTGGTCTCCCGCCATTCCAAAAACACCTTCTGTAATAACTAAAATACCGCCGGCTTTTTGTTTATCTAT
>DATGFZ010000285.1:0-2461 GCA_035308805.1 Puia sp.
TTTTGAGTAAGCTCATATTTTGCGGTGCCGAAAAAAATATCCGGGATCAGTAAAGTGTCAATATGAACATTGATTGGTTTGGGAAGATTGATGACCGCCGGAGGGTTCTTTCTTAGCGCATATATTTTTCTTTCTAATAACGCATGCCGTTCATGCCCGCCATAAATTATTTTTTTAATGCTATCAGCTTCAGTGCATATATGTTCATTTGCATCGAGTGGAATAAGTGACACATCATCCAAAAAAAAATAAAAATTATCTTCAAATTCCGCGTGTTCCATTTTGGTATATTCCCCGCGTTTAAAATTACCGATGGTAATGTATTGTTCATTGCCGACTGCAGTATAAATAAAATGAACTTTTTGCCAGATGGATGGATTGTATTTATTCGAATCCAGTCCGTATTTACCCCAGAGTTGCGGCGAAATATTTTTAAAATGACGTTTATCATATAAAAAATCATCAGGAGAAAGATATACGCCAATGCTGTCTAAAGCAAAATGATCGGATCGGACAAAAAAATCTATTTTATAGTAGTGTCCTTGTTGTAAGCGGCACAGTAGTTGGGTACGGATAAAACTCCGATAACCCGGGTGGGCAATATTTCCAATTATCAAACCGACAAAATGAGTTCCGGCATGCGCATGCAGCTTGTCATCAAAATAATAGTTAGCGCGAAGGGACGTGGAAATCCAGGCTTCCGGAGCGCAGTTTTTCCCATATTCCGTGCAAATGTTTTCATCTTCAAAACCTCCATTGGGCAACAGATTTTGCGAAAGAGCAAGATAGGGCAGGAGAAACAATATCAAAACATTTCGCATATACAGGAGTTTCTGAGTTTACTGGCTTCCGGACTTTTCTTCCCATATCATCGCCAAATGCACCACTGTCTCTACGCTCTTTTGCATATCCTGGATGCTGACGTACTCTTGTTTTCCGTGAAAAGCCATCTCTCCGGTAAAGATATTCGGACAAGGCAATCCCATAAAAGATAAACGTGATCCGTCGGTGCCGCCCCTCGCGCTTGATTGTTTTACCGTAATGCCTGACCGTTGAATTGCGTCCATAGCATATTGTGAAACCTGCGGAAAATTAACCAGCACTTCATTCATATTCCTGTATTGTTCTTTAACAGTAAATTCGGCTTTTGCACCGGGATATTTTTTCAACGCATCTTCCAATCTATCCCTCAAATAATTTTCATAAGCCTCCAGTTTATTGGTAATAAAATCACGGATGATAAACTGCAGCGTTACTTTCTCTGCAATCCCCTGAATATAAGTTGGATGAACAAAACCATAACGATCTTCTGTAGTTTCCGGGGACAATTCATCCTTAGGTAAGGAATATAAAAAAGCAGAAGCCACCTTGATCGCATTGACTAATTTATCTTTTGCATAACCCGGATGGGCACTGATACCGTAAAAATGGATGGTCACTTCATCCGCAGAAAAAGTTTCATCTTCAAAACTTCCACGCTCTCCCGCATCGAGTGTGTAGCCAAAATTAGCGCCGAGTTTTTGCAGATCGACCTTATTTACCCCCCGCCCGATTTCTTCGTCCGGTGTAAACAAAACCTTTATTGTTCCGTGTTTTATTTCGGGGTGCGTGATAAAATAATTGGCTGCATCCATAATTACCGCAATGCCTGCCTTGTCGTCTGCCCCAAGCAAGGTCGTCCCGGATGCAGAAATGATGTCTTCTCCGATTTTTCTTTGGAGGTAGGGATGCTCGCTGGCCGAAATAATTTGCGTATTATCATCCGGCAGTACAATATCTGATCCGTCATAATTTTTATGGACTATTGGTTTCACGCCTTTCCCGCTGCAATCCGGTGAAGTATCCATATGCGAGCAAAAACAAATTACCGGAACATTTTTTTCTGTATTGGATGGAATGGTTGCATATACATAACCGTGATTGTCTAGGTGTGCATCTGTAACTCCCATCTCTAGAAGTTCCCGGGTTAATAATTTTCCCAAATCTTTTTGTTTTTCCGTGGAAGGAAACCTGTTTGAATGGGGATCGCTTTGAGTGTCCATTTGCACATAATTGATAAATTTTTCTGCAACAGTAAAATTGTAACTTTGAAACATAAGTTCTGATTGTTCTGATTAAATTGAATCCTTATAACATTTAATCAATAAATGTATGAATGAAAATATTACCAGCAAACCGCTTATTTCTCAGGCATGGCTTAGGGTTTTGGTTTTTTGCATTGCTTATTTTGCAACCGGGTTTCTGATCGCAATTCCGATCGCTTCATTGGTAGCATCATCAGTAGACAATCCCAAGGCTGATATTGCCGCCTTAATGACCGGCGATTATTTATGGGTCACCATAATATTGACAGCATTGGCTTTGTTTATATTGGTTTTAATTTTCAGAAAATTGATAGATCGGAAAAGCCTTGCCAGCCTTGGTTTTGAGATTGATGGGTTTTTCGCTGATGGTGCATCCG
>DATGFZ010000286.1:0-8550 GCA_035308805.1 Puia sp.
GCAACCAGGAGCGGGCGCCGTTGCTGGCCGTGGCTGTGCTTTGCCCCGTGTAGGTGGGACCTGCTGTGGCATCAAGAAAAAAAGTGCTGTTCCTCATTCCTTTTGTCGAATAAGGATATTGCAACCTGGCCTCGTACGTACTCATGCCATACTGCACATAATACTGAACCGATACCGTGGAGCGCGCGGCGCGGGCACCACCTGCATACATGAGATCATAAATCTGCTGATCAGTATACTGGCTTCCGTAATAACCGGGATTTTCTCCCAGCTGAAATTGCGCATGCGCTGACGAAAAAAATGCCAATGATAAAATGGTGAAAGAAAACATACGGAGTGCAGGAGTAGCGGCAAAGCAGTAGCGCGCCATATTCCTTAGAGCATAGACAATAGAATTCATAGCCTTGGAATTGTTAGTTTACAAGTGACGATAAAAATGAACTGTATGTAGTTCTTAGTGTGGAGGAGGTGACCGGACTACGGTGATGGTGTTTGCGGATAAGAATTGTAAAGAGAATCATCTATCCAAATTTCTTGCCAAAAATGGAATGTTACGGGTTTTTGATCTGTTAATGGATGCTTAGGTATGTGTTCCCGTTAGTATAACTCTTTGATATGATTAATGCTTCGCTGTTTTTTTAAAATTTTTCTTTTTATTTATTTCTGCATCGGCCGCCATGAATAATTCTTCAGGTTTGATAAAAAGCTCAACGACTTTGTGTTTATCGTAAAAATACCTGGTCATCCCGATAAATTTTTGTGATTGCGCGGAACGACGACAGTTTCTTTTGAATGTCAGAAACGAATCATATCCTGTTTTCTGAAGCAGTTCTTGTTTGGAAATCATGTGTGTCCGTATTTAAACTCCTGGTGATAAATAAATTTTTCTGATCCGCCGGATCGGTGGCGCGAAAATCTTTTTTACTGAATGCCATTTGCTTTATTCTTTTGTATGGATGGTATTTTGTAAAAAGAACCAGAATCGCCAGCAGGAGCATGGCAATGATCATGCTTAACAGAAATCCTGTAATGTAAATAAGGATGATAACCAGGAAGCAGCTTACTATGGCAGAAACACCAACGATCAGTAACGAAAAAGATTTCTTCATAAATTTCTGGACTATACAAATCAAAAAACCTGCCTATAAAATACCGGCTGAAAATGAATCGTTTTGGGGAGGTTTTCAATCAATGGAAACACCGGTTGTGGAATTTTGGGAAATGATTTCAACGATAATCGCCCATGCAACGGGCTAACTTTTTTTCTTTTACTCACATATAATCATACAGAATGTACAAACCTTTTGCCTCAATATATTTAGCAGGATAAGGCAGATCAATTTTGTCAGGTCACGGGTAAAAGCCATTTGGCTGTATACCCTGATTCCATCAGCAGTCTCCAAAAAAAAAAGGGCCAAGATGGAAATCTAGCCCCGTTTTAAAATCCAATATCCTATGAAAAACCAATTACATCATGGCAAATGGCATTCCAAAATTATTTTAGCTTTAAAAACAGCTTTTTAGTTTTATTTTTTTTCCCAAATTGAAACCGTTTGTTTCAAATTGGGAAACCTTTCATGATCCCGGTAATTAAACAGATTTATCTGTGCTGACTATTCCTGGCTGTGATACGAATCAATGGTAATTGCTTTTCCATTTTCGTCGAGTGTGATCACATCAGCCGCCATGCCAAACGCGCCTCTCCGGTAAATCAGCACGATTCCATTTACACCGGTCAGCACGCCGAGCAATTCAAATGAGCTGTGATTGATGTCTTCAAATCCTTTTAAAAAATGTTTTCTCAATGCTTCTTTTCCTGTTATCCTTCCTGTGGCAATGTTCCATCTTTTTACGATGGTGGGGCTCGAAAGCTCAGCATTTTCCTGGTAATGGCTCATCAATCTCTCAATGTTCCTCGAATTCCAGGCGTTAAGCCAGTCCCTGACCAATTCCATTAATTTATGCTTGGCAATCATCTCAGGTTTTAAAAATAAAATGCAACAAACATGCCTGTTGAATCATCGGGGCGGGCGGAGATTGCATTGCCCGATGTGAAGGAGAAAAAAAGGAAGTGAGCAAACCGGTATGTAATGACCTTATGCTTTTTTGTTGGATAATTCTTCTGCATATTTTTTTAGCGCATCTTCCCAGGCGGAGTGCGCCAGCTCCCATTCGGATTCCGCGACCTTCAGCCTGTCTCTGAAGGCATCATCGGCTTCATGCTCTGCCAGTTCTTTTTCAAGTTTCATGCAAAAGGCGTATTTACTAATGGCATCTGCTGATAATTCATCGACTACGTTGTGTTCCATATAAAAATAAATTAAAACAGGCTGTGACCGCCGTGAAAAAAAAGTGATTTTTATTTCCTGCTTTGCCGTTCAGCCCTTAGAAGCAATTTTTCAATGACCTCATATCCAACTGCAATGGTCATAAAACTCTTTGACAGAAGCATGGCCAAAAAAGCATGAAAACAGCCGAGGATTGTTCTGAAAATATTTTTTAAATATTGCTGCAAAATTCAGTAAAGGTTTTTTTGGTGTAAGAGAACCATTCTACTCATATCAAAGGTTGTTCCAAAAATCTTGACAGAACCCCGGAGCGGCGATGCTCAGGTAACTGTTCATTCAAACGATTGCATGCGGGAAAAAACTTCCACAATAAAACCCGCGAGATTTCGAAAAAAATGATCAGTGAATAAACTAACTTCATGATAACAACAAATGAACATGAGCAAATATTTAGTTGCGGTTTTCCTGGTGTCTACTTTTTCTTCCTGCGTGGTGCATACCTATGGCGGACCCGGTTACTGGCAGCCTGTGTATGTTGGTCCGGGCGTCGGACTTGGGACAATCATCGCTGTCGTTGTATCCTGGACAAGAAATAAATCTATTCTCCTAGCCATTATCCACGGCATTCTTGGATGGTTGTATGTGATATATGCCATCATCGTCCCCAAAAAATAAATAGAACTAACGGTAATGGTTATCTCTAAAAACATCACCCTGTTTTAATCGATAATTCTTTTCCAATCTTTTTTCAAAATGCGATTATTGTCTTAATTTCATTTTTCTTAACAGACAGGTATGCATGACATCAGTTGCATCGGACATATTACCCTGGATAAAGTAATTACCGCCAAGGGAATTGTACACATGGCCGGGGGCACTTCTTTTTATTTTTCCAATGCCATCCGCAGCATGGATATCCGCTATCAGTTAATTACTACGCTCGCAAAAGAAGAAATGTATATTGTATCCGGGTTGCGTGAAGAAGGCATTGAAGTGCACGTGCCGTCGTTTTCTGCACACACCGTTTATTTTGAAAATGATTACAGTGAGGGCATGGACAACAGATCCCAAAGAGTCTTGCAGCAATCGGCTCCCTTTACTGCAGAACAATTGACAAACATCAGTGCGCGCATTTTCCATCTGGGTCCGCTGCTGGCAGACGATATTCCGCTGGAAACCATTGAGGCGCTATCAAGGAAAGGAAGGGTATCGCTTGACGTGCAGGGCTATTTGCGGCGGGTAGAAAACAAAAAGGTATTTTTAAACGACTGGGTAGAAAAAAAAGAAGCATTGCCCTTTGTACACATGCTAAAGGCAAATGAACCGGAGATGTATGCACTGACCGGATGCACGGATGTGCGCCGGGCAGCTTTTATGCTTTTTGACTGGGGGGTAAAAGAAATTATCATTACCCTGGGCAGTCGCGGTTCGGTAATTTATAATGGTGTTGATTTTTACGAGATACCTGCTTACAGCCCCGTTACATCGGTGGTTGATGCTACCGGTTGCGGAGATACCTACATGGCTGGTTATTTGTATCAACGCATAAAGGGAAAAAGCTATCAGCATTCGGGAGAATTCGCTGCCGCAATGGCTACGTTGAAAATTGAATCTTCAGGCCCGTTTACGGGTACAGAAAAAAACGTTCATGACCTGTTGATGAACTCCAAACGAAAAGTTTTTCTCGACTGGTGATGGACAGTTTAGGATATAGGCGAACACCGAAGGTATCGAAACCGGACAGTCTGTAACATACCGTCTTATTCCACTATTGAGCGTCAATTCCTTGCATTCGGGCATTGTTTTCGATCCTCTTTGACTTGCCAGGATTTTCATTACAAAGGCAACACATACCCAACCAGGTATGTTCAGCAATTAATTCAAATCAGCTTTGTGTAAAGGTGCATGGCCGTGATCAACTGACTTTTGTTCATGCTGGATATGGATGCTGGTTTGATTCCACGAACTGTGGCGACAAAGCCTTTAATTTATTTTTTTGATGCATTTTTCCAGGCGATTGGATAACTTTAATCAGCAGAATCAAAAAGGATATGAAAAATTTTCTTTTTTCGCATTTTGTTTTACTCACGATTATTGCCGCAATCATTATTTTTAGTTGTTCAAACTCAGAAAAGGAAAACAATCCTCGTTTTGACATCAAAATAATCCAGGTCGGCAAGGGAGCCGGCAGTGTCGAAGTCGGCGATTTTAATAATGATTCTTTCCCCGATATAGCGGTCGCCAATGAGGAAGACAGCTCCATAACCATTCTTTTAGGAGACGGGAAGGGAAATTTTGCCCCTGCGAAGGGTTCTCCTTTCTTTTCAAATCGCTCTCCCAATGATATCGCCATTGCTGATATCAATAAGGACGGAAATGCAGATCTGGCAATCGCAAATACGGAGATCAGCATGCTGACAGTTTTATTGGGAAATGGGAGAGGGCAGTTTATGCAGGCTCCAACATCTCCCTTTGTTGTTCATTCCAGGCCGCATACACACGGTATTGCGGTCGCTGATTTTAACGGCGATGGTATTACCGATTTGGCAACCGATAGTTGGGGAGTAAATAAGGTCCTCATCATTTTCGGAGACGGTAAAATGAATTTTGGGAACGAAACATTTTATGCAGTGGGCAATCGGCCGTACCAAAGGTTAAGGTCCGGAGATTTTAATAAAGACGGCAAAGCTGATATCGTTACCACCAACCTTGAAGGAAATAATGTTACTGTTTTGTTGGGTGAGGGAAATGGAAGATTTCATGAACCCGCAGGCTCTCCTTTTGCTTGCGGTCCGGCTCCGTTTGGGGTGGCCGTCGGGGACGTGAATGGTGACGGCAATCCGGATCTTGCCATTGTAAATTCGCCAACCATCACTTCAGAAAGCAAAGGTGCGGACGGGCTCTGGATATTGGCGGGCGATGGTACGGGAAAATTTTCAACGCTCCCCGGATCACCATTTAAAACCGGAAGAAGCCCGAGCCGTGTTGCGATCGGCGACCTGAACGGGGACGGCATCAATGATATTGCCGTAACCAACTACAATGACAAAAGCATAACCATTTTTTATATGGGCAGGAAAACAGTTGCCGGTATCAAAACGGTAGCCGTTGGTAACCGCCCTGACGGAATCGCTATTCACGATATGAACGGCGATGGCAAAAATGATATCCTGGTGAGTAATGCTGATGACAACAACATCATGATCCTTTTCAATAAGTGACTTTATCACGCCGATGGACAACCGAAAACAGGGATGGAACCCTGCAGGTCACCAGCGGGAAAGCTCTGACTTCCTCGCCGGCACCCTGAGGCCGGCAGATAATAAAATTCCCGCAGAAAGATTGTCGCTGATCAGCGTATTTAATCAGCGTTCATCTGCGGGAAAATAAATTGCCCGGTGGAGAAGATGCAAGACCGGTTTCGGTTATGCGTTATGGTTAGCGATCAATATTTTTTTAACCTTTTGCCTTTCTGATGTAAATGTTTCCTTCCATATTCTTCATCATCACTTCCGGGCCGCCGCCGTTTATTTTTCCCGTGATCCAATCATCTTTTTTTAGTTCGTACATGCCGGAATGGCTGGTGTTGCTGACTTTTTCGGTTTTGTCAATCACCATATCAAAATCAGTATAGATCTCTCCCCGGTCAGATTTTAATTTCATATTGTACTGGGCGTTTGACGGAAAAGTCACGTCCACATTTCCATTGAGGGATGAAAATGCCATCGGAGCTTTGGAATCTGCCATGGTGAAGGTGGTGATCACGCTCCCGTTGATCGTGCTGGCCACCACGGAACCACTGATGTTGTTGAGGGTGATGGCTCCGTTTACATTATTTATTTCCAGCTCACCTTTTATATTATTGACGATGATGTCTCCGTCATTGACGGTCGTGAGTTTTAGTTTAACATCCTGCGGTATTTTCAGGCTCAGGGATACGGTCTCCTCCGGATTATCCGTACTGACGTTTACCACGTTCTCATCTTCTTTTGCGGTAATGCCATAACTGTTTCCTTTGGAAATCTTTTTCATGCCATTGTCAGCAGTGGTCATTTCTCCCTTTGCTTTTCCGCCCTCAGTTTTTACATCAATAATGATGTCTTTCCCGGTATTTACACCCACCGTGATTGATCCGGATACGAGTCCTACTTTTAAAGTGTATGGTTTCCCCGGGCTGCTTAAGGGAACGACCAGCTCATCCGGATTGCTGCTCTGGGCGAGGGTCTTGCCGGCGAAAATAATGGTCAGCAGGGTACATGCAATGATTGCTTTTTTCATCGTGGTATTTTTTTAAGATTGTTTTTTGATATAGATGTTTCCGTTCAATGTTTCGAATTTAAATTTATTGCCGCCGCTGCCGATGCGGACGGTGGTCTTAGCATTTAATTTGTACGTTGTTCCGTCGCCATGGTGTGAAACATTCTTTACAACTTCTGCAGGAAGGATCTGCGCGTCAGGAAAGTCTGTATAGTATTCGCCATTCATACTTTTAAATTCCATGTATGCAGAAAAACCTCCGGGATAAGTCACTTTGATGTCGCCGTTGATGGTTGAATAAGACGAGGGTGCAGGCGGCACGGCAACATAATTGACGACAACACTTCCGTTAACGGTATGGGCGCTCGTCGCTCCTTTCGCATTTTTTATGCTGATCCCGTCATTGACATTGTTAACATGCAATGTTCCGCTGACATCCTGGACATTTATTCTTCCTTCATTCACGGTGGCAATATCCAGGTTCATCGCAAAGGGAACCTTCACCGTAAATTCAAGGCTGTAACGATATTCAATTTCCTTCCGATCTCCATCCCAATTCTGGTAATGACGATGGGGACGCGAATCATAGGGTTCAGCGATATAAGCCATGATGGTATCGCGGGTCTGATCAAAGGCGAGTCTGAATTCCTTTTTTCCGACCTCCAGGGTCTGGTTGTCGTCCGCAGCAATGACTTTATCAATTTCCAGGATCACTTTGTCGCCGGCATATCCCTCTACTTTTATAGAGCCGTCTATATTATAGATGGAAAGGGTGGTAGCCGCGGCGCCGGCAGTGGGTGTAAATTCTTTGCTGAGGTGTTCTTTAAATTCCTGGGCCGTTGCATCAAAGTGAGCAGAGGTTACCATTACTCCCGTCACAAGGAGAATGAATAATTTTTTCATGACTTTTTATTTTTTTGTTTTTTAAATCAACCGGTGAATACTTTGTTCAATTTTGATCCTTACCATTTCATTGAGGTCTTTTTTATTCAGCAGTTGCTGAAAGGGTTTTATTGATTTTTTTTCCTGCAGTTTTACCATGGCATCTGCCATCGCAGATTGCAGCAGGGGTGAGTCCTGGTGGATGATGCTTTGCACGAGTCCTTCACGTACCCCGGGATTGCCGGATAATTTAACCAGGGTTTCGAGTGTCACCAACCTCACATTCACATTGGCATCTTCGTTCAGGGTGGTGAAAAGAGCGTCCATCACTTTTTTATTTACGCTGCTGATCTGGTCGGTATAATTGACTGCGCGCATTCGTTCCGACGCGGATGGATTTTCCAGCAGGGAAAGCATGATCATCTGTTTCATTTCCAACACCTGTGAAGAGAGAGAATCGATTTGTTTGTTATCGGCGAGGTTCGCCTGCCGATACCGATTGGAAGAATAGCCGATACCCAAACCGATGAGCAGAATAATCATGCTGTAAGCAAACTGCCATATCGGATGCTGATTCCACAAACCTTTCAGCCTGTTTGAAAAGACCTGCAGCAAACTCTTCTGTTCGGGTTCTTCCTGTTTGAAGTTGTCCAGCATGGCAACAAAACCCTTTTGCATGGCAGGTGAGGGCGATGGCATCGGAATTTCACCCATCAGGCTCCATATCCTTTGCATGGTTTCAAATTCAGCCCGGCAATCCGGGCAGGCGGCAAGGTGATCGAGCAATTTCTTTTTGTCGGAAGGATCCATATAACCCGTAATGAGCTGGCTGAGTTCTTCTTTATAATGATCGCATTTCATACAAATCGTTTAATTGGCAATTTTTAAATAAGATGATTTCAGCTGGGCGAGTGCCCGGTGCATCCTCACTTTAACCGCGCCTTCACTGATGTCGAGAATGCGCGCCATTTCATGATAGGTCAATCGCTGGTATCGGCAAAGAATTAATAATTCCCGGTTTGCTTCACTCAAATGATCCATAGCCATTGACAAGGTTTGCAGCTCCTGTTTTTTTTCCAGCGATTCATCAGCAAAATAATCTCCGGCTGTTTTTTCTTCCAGT
>DATGFZ010000287.1:0-4352 GCA_035308805.1 Puia sp.
TTATGCTGTTAGTAAGCGGGCTTCGGGTGGATGATCGTCATTTTCGATGACACTAGCGACAGCCAGCGGTTCGAATGTCGTCCGCGAGAAATACTGAAGCCAGTCAAATGATAAGTTGAATATAAAAATCAGAGAAAAAAAATACTCAGCGCTTTTAAGCCCGACGCCTGAACTATATCTCTGCTGTGTTAGGCGACAGTTCTTTTCTTTCTTTTATGCCGATAATGATGCGTGCGTGTCGTTTTTGGCGGAGAGTTCTCTCCGTATTTGCCCGCAGGTTCATTTTCGCTATCATCAAAACTGTCGCGGCCCTGTTTATAGTCGCCGAAAAGATCGCACAATTTTTTTGAAGCATATACACGGGAATTATCGTTATTACAAAGTGCGATGATCGTCGCATTTTCATCGATCATACGGATGAAGACCGTTCGGTTGCCGTGCCACCAGCCGTTATGATAAATTAATTTTTTCCCATTTGGTTCAAGTAACATTCTCCATCCAAGACCATAATTTCTTTTGCCGGGTTTTTCAAAACTGTATGGTGTGTACGCACTGTCCAAAGTTGAAGGCGCAAACAGAGTCCCTGAGCGCAATGCAATATCCCATTTCAAGAGATCATGCGTAGTGCTGAATACATTTTTATCTCCATAAACCTGATCAAGGTATTCAAGCCGAAATGCTCTTCCATTTCTTTTATATGATTTTTCTGCCATCGCCGTGTCAGTCAAATTGAACACGTAACTGTCCTGCATTTGCAATGGTTTAAAAAAGGTATTGGTAATAAAATCCGCATATGATTGTCCGGAAGTTTTTTCAATGATAAGAGCGAGTAAGGCATAGTTGGTGTTTGAATATTCAAAATGCCTTCCTGGGGGTGCCCCATGAACCTCTGATTGATGATTAATAATGTATTGTAAAACATCATTGTTCGTTAAGAAATTTCTTTTATTCCAGTTCGATCGATCCATGAAATGAACATAGTTCAAGAGTCCGCTACGATGACTCAGTAATAATTTTATGGTTGTCCCTGGAAACGGGAAACCAGGCAGGTATTTTGAAACCTCATCATTAATATTCAATTTACCTTCTTCCGACAATTTCAAAATCGCCATCGCAGTAAAAGTCTTTGAAACCGAAGCGAGGTGAAAAGGTGTGTGGGCGTCAACAGAGTCCCTGATATCTTTAACCATTCCTAATTTTTTAAATCCATGGTAGCTCTCATAAATGATCTCATTATTTTTTGCAACCAGAATGCTGCCATTAAATCCCCTGCCCAAAAGGGAATCAAAAAAATGTGCAGATACGTTTGCATAATGATGAAGCTCCGGCTGGCTGAGTTGCGGAAGTACGGGAATGCTGACCACCGAATCTTTCTTTTCGATGATTGCCGGTTTCTTTTGTGGCTGCTGCGCGCAGGCGCAAAACAGCGAGGCTGTAAGAACGATGCAAATGAGGGTTTTCAACGGAAAAATTTTATGAATTAGTTGCGCAAAATTAAGGCAATCCCGCTTTCAAAAATCCACCATTAATAATTGATTTTTATTTTGGACGATTAATGCGGAAATTTGCATTCTTTTTAACACAACCCAATAACGCAAAAATGCGGCCTTAAATTATGGCAGATAAAAAAAACACGAGCTATCCGAAGGAAAAAGTGAATATCCTTTTTTTGGAAAACATCAGTGACGCAGCCGTGAAAAATTTTAAGGAGGCGGGTTATGTTTCCGTACGCAAATTGACAAGCGCACTTTCGGAAGAGGAACTGATAAAACAAGTAAAAGATGTGCATTTACTTGGTATCCGGTCAAAAACAAACATCACCCCCGCTATCTTGGATGCTGCAAAAAAACTGCAGGCGATCGGTTGTTTCTGCATAGGTGTCAACCAGGTTAACATAAAAAGCTCAACCAGTCATGGGGTGGTAGTTTTTAATGCACCCTATTCAAATACCCGTTCGGTTGCAGAATTGGTAATCGGACTATCTATATTGCTCATACGTAGAATTCCGGATAAAAATAGGGCGGCCCACGCTGGTTTATGGCTAAAGGAATCGAAAGGGAGCTATGAACTGCGCAGTAAAACGCTTGGCATCATTGGCTATGGGAATATTGGAACACAGGTGAGTATTTTGGCTGAAGCATTGGGGATGAAAGTCATTTTCTATGATGTGGTAACAAAACTCCCACTGGGCAATGCCATTGCAAAAAAAACATTAAAAGAAGTAGTGGGCGAAGCAGATATCGTTACGCTACACGTTCCAGAGAATAGCCAGACGAAAAACCTAGTTAATAAAAATTTGATAAAACAGTTTAAAAGAGGCTCAATATTAATCAATTATGCCAGAGGTGAAGTTGTTGATCTCGAAGCTTTAGCCAAATCAATTCAGGATGGAACCTTGTCTGGAGCGGCGATTGACGTTTATCCCATTGAACCAGAAAAAAATGGTGATCCATTTTATACGCCCCTGCAAAATCTTCCTAACGTAATTTTAACGCCTCATATCGGTGGATCTACTGAGGAAGCCCAGGAGAACATTGGTGAGGATGTGAGCAATAAATTATTCAAGTTTTTGGAAATGGGCATTACCACCGGTTCCCATACAGTTCCAGAATTGAGTTTACCGCCCCAGGAAGGCACGCATCGCATACTGCATATTCATAAAAATGTTCCGGGCGTTTTATCTGAAATAAACACCCAGCTTTCAAAACACAACATCAACATACTTGCTCAGTATTTAAAAACAAATGATGAAATCGGATACGTCGTTCTTGACGTGGATAAGAAATTATCTGACCAGGCTTTTCAATTGTTAAAAGAAGTGAAGAGTACCATTAAAGTGAGATTACTTTATTGAGGCACAAAAATCAAGGAGGAAAAAGGTCTATAATAATGCGGATAATTTGGCCGAACCCATTTCCTTATTTTATTATTTTCCGCGCCCTGGACTTAAACGCTACCGTTTCTTGATCCCACCTTTCTTCGACGACTAATCTTATTTCGGGCAGTATTTCAGGGTATGTTTTGGAAAGGTTTTGCAGAATCGTTAATGAAAAAACTTTTATTGCGACGGCAGTTTCATTGGATAGGATAAAATCAAAACAAATATTCATCAGCTTACCATAATATTTTTTTGGAATTTCTACATATTGCAATAAACGAACAGTATTTCTTTTTACAGCATTGTGTAAATTTTTTTTTGCAAGATTATCCAATAATGGTTTGAAATAGGGCTGAATTAATTCGGGGTAATTTTTTATGCAATAACTCATTGGCCACGCAGCTCTTTGCGTTACACGATATTCTCCTTTAAAAAACAATTCCATCAACTGCGCAAAACGCTCCTTGTCATTTCCAATATAGCGGACGATCTTTTCACATTGTTTTTTTGAATGCTCTTCCAGTATTGTTTTTTCCAAATTCATGCCCGGTGCAAAAATTTATTTATGATTTTGAAAACATTTTCATAAGTCTCAAAAACATAAGCGATGATCTCATCCCAGCGAACACCGATTGTTTTTGCAAGCACAAAATACATGATACCACTGCCAGTAACAAGGCCTATTACGGAGCCATAGGCCGCGCCTTTCCAATCAAAATAACGAAGTCCTAAAAAGATAAATAAAACGTTCAGCGACATGGTGAGCAGGTTTATCCAAAAATTGATTTTGGGTTTTCCGATGGCATCCATTGTTGCGCCAAACTGGTATGCAAATGGACGCAAAAAGCTAAATAAAATAACAGTTTGTAAAATCGGAACGGCCATCATGAATTTACTGCCTGCGATAATTTTAATAATCAGTTTTGGCAACAGAAATATAACGATGCTCATAGGACCTAAAATGCTGATGATGGAGCCAACCATCCGCTCAAAATAGTATCTTACTTTTTCCGTACCGCTTTGAGTCATGGCTTCAACATTTTTCGGAAACAACACATCAGCCACCGCCATCGAAGGAACATCCATTAAATTATTGATACGGGATACCACATTGTAATATGCAACTATCGCTTCAGACTGAATTTGATTGGCCGTGATAAACTGATCTGCTGAGCGGGACAAGGCGGCAAAAATATTTGTTCCGAAAATATATTTTCCGAAGTGAAGCATCCTTTTAAGCAAGGGTTTATCAATAACAAAACCTTTGAAAAAAAGATTTCTCGCAGAAAAAAACATAATGATCATACCGGAAAACAATGCGACAATCTGTAATTTTACCAGCATGATCAGCCCCAAATAGCTTTTAAAAAAAAATAAAAAAATCAATGTGCCGGTTAAAAAAATTCCCTGGCGGAAAAGGTATCCAAAAAATATACTTTTAAAACGAAAATTGGCCTGCAGCAACACCTCAAAG
>DATGFZ010000288.1:0-3526 GCA_035308805.1 Puia sp.
TAACCCATACATACGTATCCTTGGCAAACCTGTTCATGAAACAAAATAACAAGGATTCAAGCCTCTATTATGCCAGGAGAGGACTAGCATTAACTAAAGTAACACATGATCTGAGCGACGCCGCTATGGTCTATAGCACACTGTCCTCGGTGTTTAGATTCGAAAATAATATGGACAGCGCTTTTGAATACCAGGGTATGGCGCTAGCTGCCAAGGACAGTCTGAATAATGAAGAGAAGGTAAAGCAATTTGAAAATGTGGGGTTTAAGGAACAATTGCGCGTCCAGCAACTGGAAGAAGAAAGAGTAGCCGTTCAAAACAAAATAAGGACCTACGCCATGCTGGCGGGATCAGGAGCGGTTTTATTAATAGCCATCATACTCTATCGAAACAATCGGCAAAAGCAAAAAGCCAATGTAGTTCTGGCAAAGACACTTTCCGACCTCAAGTCCACTCAGTCCCAGCTCATTCAATCAGAAAAGATGGCGTCTCTTGGTGAACTTACGGCGGGAATAGCTCATGAGATACAGAACCCGCTTAATTTCGTGAACAATTTTTCCGATGTAAATACTGAACTGGTGACCGAAGCGGAGTCTGAAATTGACAAAAACAATATCGGAGAAGCAAAAGCCATCCTGAATGATATCAAAGAAAATGAACAAAAAATAAACCATCACGGCAAACGGGCTGATGCGATAGTAAAGGGCATGTTGCAACATTCACGCACAAGCACAGGCATCAAGGATCCCAGAAATATTAATGCGCTCGCGGATGAGTATTTGAGACTAAGCTATCATGGTTTCAGAGCCAAAAACAAATTCTTTGACGCCACGACAAAAACCGATTTTGATCAATCAATTGGCAAAGTAAACATCATACCTCAGGATTTCGGGATGGTATTTTTAAATCTTTATAACAACGCTTTTTATGCGGTCAATGAAAAAAGCAGGGAGGGCATCCAGGGTTATGAGCCAACAGTTTCTGTTTGTACAAGAAAGGCCGATAATAGGATAAGGATCACTGTTAAAGATAATGGCAACGGGATCCAGCCAAAAGTGATTGACAAAATCTTTCAGCCCTTTTTCACGACCAAACCAACCGGGCAAGGAACTGGTTTAGGATTGTCTCTGAGCCATGATATAATCAAAGCACACGGGGGAGAGATTTCCGTCAATACCAAAGAGGGGGAATATACAGAGTTTATCGTCCAATTACCAGCCTAGTTGCCCCAGTTCATCCGGGCAATATTCTTATTAGAAGTTCATTCCTTCACGAGAATCTTGGCTGCTGGGAATCTCACTAACATTGACAAACATACGATGTCTCATTTTAGCTCCATCCCATCTTAGAAACTTACCAAGTTTATTTCCAAACCTATCAAATTAATTCTGATGAAAAACGATCAGTATCAGGTCTTCTATTGCGACAACTTCTGCATCCTCGTGATCAGCCCCAAAGGTGCCATTAGAAAAATATATACACCATTCAGGGTCTTGGAAAATCAGGACGCCCCATCGTCCAAAGCAAAATGGTTTTTCGTTGATGAGGTTCACCCCGACCAGAAAGACAGATTGCTTTACCTGATTAACGGCAAACTATACCCGTATTCCGGCTTCTTGATCCGGATAAGCTTTTAACGACATTTATTAATCCGCCTGCCTTTGTAAAGGGCAGCCTTACTCTTTTTATCATGCAGGACATATTATTCAACCTCTCAAAAATTGAGATTCGGTACAACCCCAAAATACCGGCCTTGCAAAAGCCCCGGATAGCGAATTCTAATGATGCTTATCGTCAGTTCATGCAACTGCTGGACATAGAAAGGCTCAACATACAGGAAGAAGTCGCCGCGCTTTTCCTAAACCGAGGTAATCGAGTGATCGGTGGCTATAAACTGGGTATAGGGGGAATAACTGGCGCTGTGGTGGATATCAGGATAATCCTCGGTATCGCCTTAAAATGCCTCGCTACAGGTCTAATGCTGTGCCACACGCATCCATCCGGGGAGCTTAAGCCATCTGCCGCTGATAAAGAAGTGACAGAACGGTTGAAGCAGGCTGCCAAGCTGATGGATATTAGCCAGCTGGACCATCTGGTTGTTACTGCTGAAGGATATTTCAGTTTTGAAGATGAGGGAATACTATGAACGCACTTTTCCCAATAAAAAAACTCTCCCTCAATTTTATCAAACTGTAGGAGAGTTGGAATTAATTTACGAACCTTTCTTTACTGTTTTATAACCTTCAATACTTTTATTCCTTTCTGATGAATGATCTCCACAAAATATATCCCCTTGATGAAGCTGTTGCCAAAAAGGTAGGTTCCTGTTGCTTCCCCGCGGGTATGATAAAGTCCATGACCCATCACATCGATCACCAGGATCTCGACGGTCTGTTTCACGCTGCTCTTCAATTCCAGGTTGAATGCTCCAACAGAAGGATTTGGAAATACCATTGCACTGATTTTGCTATCACTGCTATCCATAACTGTTGAATCCACCGTAGCACCTTGATTGCTCACTATCACCGCTGCCTCCGTGCACTTTTGAACCGTGACGCTGATCGAGGCTGCCAGAGCGCACTGGCCCGAAGCCGGCGTAAAAGTATAGGTTTTGCTTCCCGTCGAAGTAGTGCTGATCGCAGAGGGATTCCAGGTGCCGCTAATTCCATTGTTTGATTTTGTCGGCAGGGCCGGAGGCTTTGCGTTCAGGCATTGGGTGGCAATGGCAGCAAAAGTTGGCGTCACCGTGCTGGTGATCGTTACTTTGACACTGCTTGATACCGCCTTGCATCCGGTACTACTGGTCACCGCTATACTTAGTTTTACAGAACCCGACGAGCCTGCTGTGTATTTGATGCTTGCGGTTCCGCTGCCTGATGTGATCGTTCCGCCAGTAATGGTCCACGAATAAGTGGCTCCGCTGCCAGCACTTGCTACCCATGCTGTATTGCCAGTTGAGCCGCTGCAAACGGATGAAGAAACCGTAATGATTGCATTTGGCGATGCCACGATCGTTACCGATATACTGGCTGAGCTCGTACTGCATCCGCTGCTATTGGTCACCGTTACTTTGAGAGTTACTGAACCGGAACTGCCTGCCGTATAAGAAATGCTATTTGTACCACTACCTGAAGTTATCGTTCCGTTGCTTACGCTCCATGCATATTTAGCACCGCTACCAGTGCTCACTACCGATGCACTATTGCCCGCAGAACCTGCGCAAGTTGAAGAGGTGGCAGTAATGCTGGCAACAGGATAGGCCACTACAGAAACTGATTTATTGCCGGAAGAGGTCTTACATCCTGCAATATTGGTTACCGTTACGGAGAGCGTTACCGTTCCCGATGCTGGCGCCGTGAATGCGATCACATTTGTGCCGCTGCCTGCGGTGATTTTGGCGTTGCTGGACATGCTCCATACATAGGTCGCACCAGGGCCTGCATAAGGTACAGCCGCAATATTTCCTGTTGAAGAACTACAAACTGATGCCGGTGTTGATATTGATGCTATTGGGTTTTGACTGATA